>NZ_JBLZFY010000001.1:0-164417 GCF_050753365.1 Geminocystis sp. CENA526 | reverse complement strand
CTTCCCCCTCTTCCCCCTCTTCCCCCTCTTATCTTCATCATCTTATATCGAACTCAGGTGATGCCTGATACCTACCCTCATCAAAATACTTTTTCAGCAGACCCTAAATAATCTGTCATAATGAAATTTAGATCACTTAGAGGATAAAAATTATGGCACTTATAGTCGGCACAAACCGAACAGCGTTACTACCCGGGTTATTCTATACAGAAAAATTAATTGGCACAAATTTTGATGATATTATTTATGGACTGAGAGGAGATGATCTTATTGAAGGTGGTAACGGAAATGATAGCCTTTATGGAGGACAACCAAATGCTACTTATACCAATGATGGCAATGATACCTTGATAGGGGGGGCAGGAAATGACTATCTCGATGGAGGTGATGGTAATGATTCCCTAGACGGAGGTAGTGGAGACGATCGATTATTTGGGCGAGGTGGCAGAGATTATCTTTTTGGAGGCACAGGGCATGATTATTTAGACGGAGGAGGAGGTAGAGACACTCTGATTGGAGGTGACGGTTCAGATATTTTAGTCGGTGGAGGAGGTAGAGATACTTTAGCAGGAGGCAATGGAGGTGTTAATGGGGATGCTTTCATTGACTGGTTTGTCTGGAGAAATACCAATCACATTGGTGATACCGTTCTAGACTTTACCAAAGGTTTAGATAAAATTGTCTTAAATGGAAATGCCAATAATTTTGATTTAACTAGAAACAATACTAACCGAATCAATCCTGCAAGACCACTATCTTTTAATTTAGCTGTTCAATCCAACTTATTTACCAGCAACAGACGATTTTACCGATTACACGACTCCGATTATGAACAAGTAACTGCTACGACAGTCGTTGATTTAAACGCACAGTTAATAACTGCTACGGCTAAAATTGTCGCCGTTATTCCAAATGGAAATGATCCAAATGTACCAGAAGCATCCCTATTTTATGATCCTAATCCTAGTAATACAACCAATAACTATGAATTAATTGCTAACTTTACCAACGGAGTTACTCCCACTCAAACTAATACTAATATCTTTGACATCTTGGTTTATTAATAAGCTAGGACACATCTAATAGACATCTTCAAAAATACAGGCAAGATACCTGTTCTACGATGGTAAAATCATCAATATGGTCGAAGTCTAATATTTAATTCCTTATTCCTTATTCCTCATTCCTCATTCAATTATTTACCCATCCCTAATTGTTGAGCTTTTTGATAGACTTTACCTTCGGTTAACAAAGAGGGTGCAATAACTACTTCCACTTCCTGCATTTCTTTGATGTTTTTCGCACCTAATGTTCCCATACTGGTTTTTAATGCACCCAGTAGATTATGAGTACCATCATCTAGTTTAGCAGGTCCTCGTAAAATTTCTTCGATCGAACCAGTTGTACCGACATTAATTCTAGTACCACGAGGTAAAACAGGGCTAGGAGTTGCCATACCCCAGTGGAAACCTCTACCCGGAGCTTGAGCACTACGAGCAATAGGCGAACCAATCATAACCGCATCCGCACCACAAGCGATACATTTACAAATATCTCCTCCCGTAATAATACCACCATCGGCAATAACAGGAATATATTTGCCCGTTTCCCTCTCAAAATCATCCCTAGCGGCGGCACAATCTGCCACAGCAGTGGCTTGAGGTACACCTACCCCTAAAACTCCCCTAGAAGTACAAGCCGCCCCCGGTCCAATTCCTACTAAAATACCAGAAGCCCCTGCTTTTAATAATTGCATGGTTACATCATAAGTAACGCAGTTACCCAAAATAACAGGCATGGGCATATCTGCACAGAAACTAGCTAAATCTAAAGGTGTAACGGTTTCAGGGGATAAATGGGCTGTGGAAACCACTGTAGCTTGAATAAACACTAAATCCGCTCCTGCTTCGGCTACCACTTTACCGTATTGACTAGCACCAGCAGGGGTTAAACTAACGGCGGCGATGCCTCCTTGTTGTTTAATTTCCGTGATTCTTTGTTTAATTAACTCAGGTTTGACGGGTACGCTGTATAATTCCTGCATTAAACCCACAAATTCTGATTTGCCCACGGAGGCAATGCGATCTAAAATGGGATTAGGGTCTTCGTAACGAGTTTGGATTCCTTCTAAGTTTAAAACTCCTAATGATCCCAATTCTGATAACAATACAGCCATTTTAACATCCACTACACCGTCCATAGCACTGGCAATAATGGGGATTTCTCTTTCAATACCGCCAATGGTAACACGGGTATCCGCTAAAGCTGGATCTAATGTTCTATTACCCGGTACTAGGGCGATTTCATCTATACCATAAGCTCTACGGGCTTGTTTACCACGACCAATTATAATACTCACTTTATTTTTTCTGCTATAAGTTTATTTGCTTAGATTATCAAATTTTCATCGATCGTGGCAAATTGAGCAAGATGTTTTTGTTGTTGCCTCTAAGTTTAATGGTGAGGGTAAGACAAGGAGACTAGAAGACTAGAAGAAATACTTATCAAATAAGAGATTGCTTCGTGCCTCGCAATGACAGACATAAGATTTGGGAAAAATGATTTACAATATCGATCGATAAGTTAAATTAGCAATAAAAAAGGTTTATGTTGGGTAAATTTCAAAAAAGTGAATTAAGAATTGAAGTCAAAGCAAAAGAAACTATTTTTCGGGATAGCCTTTTAAATATAAACGAGTTAAAACAGTGGTGTTTTCCTGTTACTTTGACGAAAAAAACCACAGAAAAATTATCCCAAGGGGATAGTTTTAGTTGTTATTTAGGTTTAATCGAAATTAAGAATCAGGTGGACTATCTTAATAATAATTGTGTGCGGTTTATTTTAAGCGGTGGTATTGACGGTTATCAAGAATGGTGTTGGGGTGATGGTTGGATTCAATCTCGTTTAGAAGGTATTTCTGTTTTACCCCTTAATCTACTGCAAACTTTTAATTTATTACGTTTAAAATCTTTTGCCCAAAATATTAAATAAAGATCGATATTTCTATATATTAAATTCTTTGGAAGTCTAAATAACACTGATTTCTGCCCCGTCTTTTGGCTTCATATAAAGCTCGATCGGCTTGATCAATTAAAATGTTTACTGAAGTATTTTTCTGAGGGCGAATGGTGGCAATTCCTAAACTGACAGTAACTATTTTCTCATTCAGTTGAGAATTAATATGTTCTATCTGTAAAGAATTGATGGTATTTCTGACGTTTTCAGCCACAGAAATTGCCCCTATTTGATTTGTTTTAGGTAATATAATGGCAAATTCTTCTCCACCATATCTTGCCACTAAATCACCTGATCTTTTTAGCGCTTTTTTTATGCCATCAGCAACCTTTCCCAAACAAATATCCCCCATCGGATGCCCATAGGTATCATTATAAATTTTAAAGTAATCAACGTCTAATAAAATTAAAGATAATAGTGAATTTTCACGCATATTTCTATTCCATTCTATTTGTAAAATTTCATTAAAATATCTCCGACTAGCAACTTTGGTTAAAGAGTCTATATTCACTAATTCTTTTAACGCTTCATTTTCGGCTTGTAATTGTTTAACTTGAATAAGATTATGATTATTTCTGATTTTTAAATCACGGCTTTGTTGAGCAAAATAATCTCTATATAAATCACAGGAAAATTCACAATGATTCCCTTGACATTTAACTAAACCCATGCTATCTAATTGATAAAAAATTGTCGAATCTAAACAAGTATTTTCTCCGCCTTTAATTATTTTTTTTAATGCGATTAATAATTCAGTGTTTTTCTTTAAATTATTCCAATGATTTAATAAATGATCAGTATAAATTCCTTTAGGTGTTTTAGCTTCTTCTAATAATTTATCTAAGGTTATTTTTCTTTCGTATAGATGATAATAAGCTAGTCTGATTAAATAAGGATGTCCACCAGTAAATTGTCTCAACTTTTCAATATCTTTTGGTAAAAGAAAGGATAATTGATGAGTAATAGCTAACTCATAAATTTGCTCACTATTAAAATAAGGCAACTCAATGGGAAAACCGACATTAAAAGGAGATTGATTAATATTTAAAGGCACATATATTTCTGTAGAATGAACAATAATTAATTTAAGTTTTTCAAATATATCAACTTGTTTAGTTTGTTCATACCAAAACCTTAATAAAGATAAAAATTCTTGGGCAATAAATGGATATTCAAAAATTAAATGTAGTTTATTTAAGGCAATAACAATCGGCTCATTTATTTCAGTTAAAATGTATTCTTCAAGATAAACAGTCGCACTGGTTTTTGCTCCTATATCTTCATCCCAATAGTTATTTAATAAAGGTGGAAGTTTTAAACTTTTAGCAATTTTGACACAAAACCAACGCAAAAAAGTGTTTAAATTATTAAAAATATTTTTTTCTGCTTCTTGAAAATCGATCGAAATAGTTTTATATTCTTTCTTTTTTGCATGGGCTAAAATCCTAATTAATAAAGAAGTTTTACCCATTTGTTTAGGGGCTTTTATTCTAATTAAACTACCCATGCGTTCAATTTCTCTCAAAGCATTTTCTTCCAGAGGTGGACGATTTATATAAAAGGGAGAATAAAGGGGTACAGGAGTGTTAGGAAAATCTATCAACATTATTTTTTGAGCAGGAAAATTAATACGAATAATTAATTAATTTTTTTTGTTTAAATGTATAAGTTAAGATTGAGTAAATTTCAACAAGCCGAAAGTGAGTTGTATTAATATTTTACTTGATTTATAATAAATGTGAATAAAAAACTCATCATATGTTCAAAATGTAACTTTTTCTTAAGCTCGATCGAAAACTCGTTATTATAACCTTAGTTCATAAACTCAAAACCTTTTATTCTTGGTAAAATTACTTAAATTCTCAAAATGTTACTTATGAGAAAGAAAGATAAAATCTAAAAATATTCAGTAAAATTCCCTATTAAGTCAAGATATGAGTAAAATATAACTAAATTAAGGGTTATGAAGTAATAAAGACATGACAGGAGAAACAACGGATAAAAATAGTCAAAATTCCCTAAAAACCATCAAAGAAGAAGACTTACAACAGTTTTTCTCCTTAGCCTTAGATTTGTTATGTATAGCCGACTTAGACGGTTACTTTTTGCGGGTTAATCCTGCATGGGAAATAGTATTAGGATATACAGCTAAAGAATTAGAAGGTACTTGTTTTTTAGACTTAATCCATCCCGATGATATTGAAGCTACCCTAAACGCCATTAATGACTTACAAAATTATCAACAAATTCATTACTTTGAAAATCGTTATCGTCACAAAGACGGAAGTTATCGTTATATTGAATGGAAATCGCAACCCCATAACAACTTAATTTATGCCGTAGCCAGAGACATTACCGAAAGAAAGCAGATAGAAATTGAACTAAAACGCACCACTGCCCTTCTTAATGATGCTCAAGAAATGGCAAATGTCGGCGGATGGGAATTAGATTTAAGTACAGGAAAGACTTTTTGGACAAATCAAGTTTACCGTATTCACGAAGTAGAAAGAGATTTTGACCATAATAAAACTAATGGTATCGAATTTTATCATCCTGAAGATCAAAGTGTCATTACCGAAGCTATCAATCAAGCCATTCAAGACAAACAATCCTTTGATGTCACTTGTCGATTTATTACAGCCAAAGGTAATCATCGTTGGGTAAGGGCTTCTGGGCATCCTGTCATCAAAAATAATCGAGCAGTAAGATTAATTGGGATGTTTCATGACATTACTCGACAAAAAGAGGCGGAAGAAATAATAGAAAGACAAGAGTATTTTTCTAGTGTTATTCTCGATGGTTTACCCGATGGTTTTGCCGCCGTATCTCCAGAAGGGAAAAAAATACAAGTCAATAAGGCTTTCTGTGAGATGACTGGATTTACTCAAGAAGAATTGCTGAATCAAACTCCTCCTTTTGTTTATTGGAATCCGCAAGAAATTGATATAATTACACAAAAATTTGCCGAAACGATGATTGATGGTGCAAAACTAGATGTTGAATTAAATTTTATCCGTAAAAATGGAGAAGTTTTTCCAGTATTAATTAAGGCATCACCAGTAAAAGATAAAGACGGTAACTTAATTTGTCTTTGTGCCACCTTTAAAGATATTTCCGAAAGGAAAAAAATAGAAATTGAGCTTAGTCAAACGAAAGATTTTTTAAATCAAACTAGCGACTTAGCCAGAATTGGTGGTTGGGAAGTTAATTTTCAAACCCATGAGGTAAAGTGGACAGATATGACTAAAATTATCCATGAGTTACCCTTAGATTATCAACCAAATTTAGAAGAATCTATTAACTTTTATAAGGAAGGTGAAAGCCGAGAAAAAGTTAGAGAAGCAGTAAATAAAGCTCTTAATTTCGGAGAAAATTCTCGTTTTGAGTTGCAATTAATTACGGCAAAGGGGAAGGAAATCTGGGTAAGAGCAATTATCACTTCTGAGTTTGAAAATGGTATTTGTAAGAGAATTTATGGCTCTTTTCAAGATATTGATGAGGAGAAAAAAAATGCTTTAAGGCTACAGGAAAAAACCGAAGAATTTAATGAGTTAGTTTCGATTATTCCTATTGGTATTTACAAAGTAGGTGAGGATTTTAAATTTACTTATGTTAGCCCCGCTTGGTGTAAAATTAACCATTTACAAGCAGAAGATATTTTTAGGAATGTTCAACTTACACTAGATATTATCCATCCCGAAGATAAACCCTTATTTCTTGAAAAAAATCAGATTGCCCTTACCAATAAATTTTCCTTTAATGAAACGGTAAGGTTTATTATTGATGGTGAAGTGCGGTGGATGCGAATACAGTCTAAACCTCATCAAGATATTAATGGTAAGTGGTATTGGTTCGGCACACAAACTGATATTACTGATTCTCAACTTATCCAAAATGAATTAACAGAAACAAAAAATCAGTTACAGAGTATTTTATCATCTCTGAGTGAAGTAATTTGGTCAGTAACTTATCCTGATTATAAACTTTTATATATCACACCTTCTGTAGTTAATATTTATGGTATTGACTATGAAAAATGGTTTGAAGATAGCTCTTATTGGTATAAAGTAATTCATCCTGAAGATAAAGATATTGTTAATGTCATTTTTGACTCACTAGCTAATTATGATAGTTATGATGTAGAATATCGTATAATTGATAGTAATAAGCAAATTAAATGGGTTTCTAATCGTGGTAAAAATATTAGAAATGAGCAAGGAAAAATTATTAGAATTGATGGGATTATTACTGATATAAATGAAAATCAACTAAATAAAATTGCTTTACAAAAAAGCGAAAATAAAATCAAAAATATTCTTGCTAATATGTCGGGAGTGGTTTATCAGTGTTTAAATGATGAGCCTTATACAATGCTTTTTGTCAGTGATGAAATTGAAAGATTAACAGGTTATACCACTCAACATTTTTTAGAGAATCAAATTAATTTAGCCACAATTACTCATCCTGATGATATTAATTATGTCCGTAAAACCGTTAATCAAGCCATAAAAGAACAAACTATTTATGAGCTTCAATATCGAATTATAACTATTAATCAAAATATTATTTGGGTATCAGAAAAAGGGAAAGGAATTTACGATCGAAATGGTAATTTTCTTTATATGGAAGGGTTATTATTTGATATTAATAAACAAAAAAACACTGAGCTAAAATTAAAAGAAGTTAATCAAATTTTACGCCGTAAAGAAAAAATGCTTTCTGCAATTTCTCAAGCTACCAAAGAGTTGTTAACTGCTAAGAATATTAAAACTATAAATGATGATCAAAATTTAGGTTCGATCGCACAGTGTTTAATTATATTATGTAAAGCTATAGAAACAGATCAAGCCTATTATTTAGAAGTAGAATATACTGAACCAGAGATATTATTTCATAATTTATATCAGTATAATATTTATGATAATAGTTTCTTAATTAAGCATCCTTTATTACAAAATATTCCTGTCTCATTTTTCCCCGAAGCCGCAAAATTTGTATTGAATAATCAACCCTATCAAGGCGTAATTAGTCAATTAAGTGATTCAGTGATTTTGAAATCATTTTTAGAAGCCGAAAATATTAAATCTTTTGTGTATATCCCAGTGGTTTCCTATGAAAAAACTATCGGAGTAATTGGCTTTGATGACTGTAATAATGAGAGAGTTTGGAGTGAAGGAGAAATCAATTTATTATTGAGTTTTGCCGATAGTATTGCTAGTGCCATTCAAAGGCAAAATTTAGAAGAAAATTTATTAGAAGCGAAAAAACAAGCGGAATCAGCTAATATGGCGAAATCAGAATTTTTAGCGAATATGAGTCACGAAATCCGCACTCCTTTAAACGGTATTATTGGCTTTTCTGAGTTATTATTAGACACTCCTTTAAATACTACCCAAGAAAAATATTTAAAATTAGTTCATCAATCAGGCAATATTTTATTAGATTTAATTAATGATATTTTGGATTTTTCTAAGATAGAAGCTGGAAAGTTAGAATTATCTATTCAAAAAGTTGACATTTGGAATTTAGCATCAGAAGTAATCGATATAATTCGTTTTAAAGCCTTAGAGAAAAATCTGGAATTATTATTAAATATACCGCCTTCTTTACCTCGTTTTGCTTGGTTAGATGATGTGCGTATTAAACAGGTTTTAATCAATCTTTTAGGCAATAGTGTTAAGTTTACAGAAACAGGAGAAATTGAGCTAAAACTTGAACTTATTAAAATAGAAAATAATACTTTAGATAATGACGATTCTTACTTTTCTAACATTAAGATTTCTGTGAGAGATACTGGTTGTGGTATTTCTCCAGAAAAACAGGCTAAAATTTTTCAGGCATTTTCTCAAGAGGATGAATCTATCACTCGTAAATATGGGGGTACAGGTTTAGGGTTAACTATTTCTAACAAATTGTTAGCTTTAATGGGGAGTAAATTAAAGGTAATTAGTGCAGTTAATCAAGGTAGTTGTTTCTTTTTTACTTTAATGGTTAAAACTGAATTTGGAGATAAAATTACTTACGATGGTTTAGATAAATATAAAAAAATATTGGTAGTTGATGATAATAAAAATAACTGTAATATTTTAGAGTCAATGTTAGCTTTAAAAAATATTAATTCTGATATTTATTATTCAGCAGAATCTGCTCAAGATAATCTGACAAATAATCATGATTATGATGGAGCGATTATTGATTATAGTTTACCTAATCTTAATGGTTTAGAGTTTATCAGGTATATCAGAAAAAGTTTAAATATTTCTGCGGACAATTTACCGATTATTTTATTACATAGTATTAGTAATGATCAAGAAATTAATCGCTTATGTCAAGAGTTAGATGTGCAGAATCAACAAACTAAACCTATTACTATTAATCAATTATTTCTCACTTTATCTAAGTTAAGAGTTAAAGATTTTAATGATGCTAAATCTCTTAAAAATTCTAGTGATACTGAGATTATTCAGGGTAATTTTACGGTGTTAATTGTGGAAGATAATCGAGTGAATTTAACTTTAGCTAAGGTATTACTGAAAAAGTTATTACCAAATGGGGTAATTATCTCTGCTATGAATGGTGAGGAAGGAGTGAAAAAGTATCAACAGGAAAACCCTGATTTGATTTTAATGGATATACAAATGCCTGTTATGAGTGGTTATGAAGCTACGATCGAGATTAGACGATTAGAGAGTGATGAGCATACTCCCATTATTGCTTTAACGGCGGGAACTGTCAAGGGAGAGAAAGAAAAATGCTTAGACATGGGCATGGATGATTATTTGAGTAAGCCCATTGTCGGGGAGGAGTTAATGGAGATGGTGAGGAAATATTTAGTTAGGTGATATTTGCGATTCTTTGAGATTTTTTGCTAATCGATAAATTTCCTGTAATTGTTCATCATTTAATTGCTCAATTTCTGCATTAATTTGTTCTTTTATATTCATAATAAAATACTCTATTTTTAAATACAATAGGATAAGATATTTCGGTGATAGTAAGGGATAAATTTAGGTGAGGGTGGGCAGAATATTATTCTGCCCCTACGGTGATATGCTTTGTAGGAGTTGAGCATTGTTCAACCCATCCCCATCAATTAACTAAATTACCTCCTTAAAGTAATATTTGCTTCATAATCAGGGGCTGTTGCACCTCGTAATAATCCTTCTACGCTTATATCTTCATCAATTTCTTCCCAATGAATACCATAACCACCACCACAAACTTGCCATTTTTGTAATTGTTGATGACTAGCATTAAATAACCGAGGATACCATACTAAAGGAGCTTTTATCGTACGTCCATCCATAACTTCTACAGCTAAATTATCATCTTCAATGATTACATTTTTGACTCTTATATCAGCTAAAATACTCATTTCAAGCCTCCAAAAAATTTGTTTGATTTGATTCTACAATAGACTGAATTTTTCTCAATTCTTTTCCAGAAAAACCCATATTTCTAGCTTAAAAAAATTGGAGATAACCAAAATTTTGCCGACAAATTATCTTTATCCACATGAATATGAGGTGGCTCATTTGGTTCATGACTATAAAAACGATAACCTTTATATCTTAAAACAGTTGGTATTTTAACATAAGTCACTTCTTTTCATAATTTATTTAACTCTATAATTTATATATTATATGATGTTCTTCGATCGATCCGTTTAAGGTATTATGATTGTAGTCAACAAGGTGCTTATTTCGTCACCATTTGCACCGAATATCGACAATGTTTATGGGGTGAAATTAAACATGATCAAATGTTATTAAATAATCTGGGTTCGCTGTATTAATCTATGCTTCTACTATTTTTTTCTATTAAAATAGCATTTATTTTACTCATTAACTTTTTCATTAAATAAAAATAAAAAATCTTTTAATTCCTGTAAATTTTTATCTTCAAAATTCCAAATATCTTTTTTATTAGTCATAACGTATTCAAAATTATTCATACTGCATTTTTTCCCCGCTTGTTTTCTTTCTTTATTAGAACAAGTATCATAACGAATGTAAATATTTACCCAAAATTTATCAAAATCTTTTTGTTTGATATTTCTACCTTGATTTTCTAAGCATTTTTGCCAATCTTCAAGACAATCTGCATGGGGTGAATCGTGAGATTTTATAGCTTTTAATACCGTTTCCAATTCTCCTTTACCTTCAACATTAGTGAAATAACAAGCTATTTTAATCTTATTACTAGGACTGGATACTTCAATAAATTCACTGATATTTTTTAATATATTTATATCCGAAAAAATTGAATTTAAACACTTATTAATAAATTCTATTCTCTCCTTTATTGTGTAATTATCAATATCGATAATAATACCTAACTTATCAATTGGTTTTTTCAAATTTCTAGCTTGTAAACTTTTTAGTTTTTCTATCAATATTTTTTCTGATAAACCATCTAAAGTTTCATATTCATTAACGATAATTTCTGTTTCGATTGGTAGATTGAGATAATTAATTAAAGCATCAAAAAAAATTCGATCGTTTTTGCTTTCAACAATAAGAATATTACTCACCTCTTAATCCTACTCCTCCCTCATGCTTTAAAGAATATTGCAAAACATCTAAATCTCTTTTTATACTCACAATTTGATTCGTTTTTTCATGTCTGGCTAATTCAAAATAAGCCCCTTCATTAGGATATTCTAACCCTACATCAGCAAAGGCTTTGATCATTTCTAAACTGTGAGTTGTGGCAAAAATTTGAATATCTAATTCCACTGCTAACTTAAATAAACTACGCCAAAATTCTCGTTGATTTTGATAATGAATACCATTTTCTATTTCATCAATTAAACACACACCATTTTTAGTATTAATTAACCTTAAAATAATATCTAAAACTCGATTAAAGCAATCACCAAATAGAGAAATTGGTAAAAAAGTTTCACCTTCCCTGCGTAAATAAATATCAGCTTCCCCTATGTTTAAACTTCTAATCTCTATAATAGAAGAATCTAATTTTTGCAAAATATTTAGTATTTCTTCTGATTTTTCGTTAAGTATTGCTAAATCAAAATATTGAGCTAATTCTCTACTGGAAATTTTGGGGAATGACGATGGGAAAAAAATAGGTATTTGTGTCAAAAATTGATCAATATATTGGCTATATTTTTGTTGATATTTTGTTCCACTTTTATATGAAATACCCCAAAGTGCTGGTTGATTAGGTCTTATTTCTAAATCGGAAGAATAACGTTTTATAATGGTATATTCTTTTTCTGTGTGCCAGTTATCATTACCTGACTTTGATTTAATAGTTAAAGTTGAATTACCAGTTAATTTTCTTCTAAAACTATCGTTAAAAAATTCAGTATTTGTATTGTTAAAATCAAACTCTAAATTAGATAAATTTTTTACCATTAGGGTATTATTTATCTGTAAAGAATCATGATGATCAATAAACTTTAAATAATCAGAAGTAATCTCAATTAATTGATTATTATTTCTATTAAAAAATAAATTATCCCAATATTTCTCACTAGGAGAATCAATATAAGATTCGTTTCTTAAGTGTTTTAAAAAAAGAAAACTTTGAGGAATTGGTAATATGCAACAATATAACGCTTCTAATAATGCGGTTTTTCCAGAATTATTTTTTCCACCAATTAAGTTTAATCTTTGAAAACCTTGTACTTTCGTCTCAGAAAAACAACGAAAATTTTTAATATCTAGTTTTATTAACATTGTTTTAATTAACTTTAAACAAAAACTTATATACTATATTAAACTATAATATTTTTTATTACTTGATTTAGGAATGGTGCGATCGCACTCTTTTGCCTTATTAATCCATGCTTTAATTACATCTAGTTATTTCATAATGACATTCTGTGCCTACAATATATAAATTGTAGGGGTTGAACAATGTTCAACCCATGATCACCTTATCATTTATTATCAATATAAGAGATATTATGATATTCTTCAAGCGTCGATCGATCCGTTTAAAGCATTATGATTATAGTCAACAAGGGGCTTATTTCGTCACCATTTGCACCGAATATCGACAATGTTTATGGGGTGAAATTAAACATGATCAAATGTTATTAAATAATCTGGAATTAAATTTTTATTTAAACATATATTATTTAATATTAAGATGCTAATAGTTCGATCGGTTCATAAATTAAAGGAATTAAATTTTCTTTAGTTACAGTTTCCATGGCGTAAGTAATACCATCTCGATCGACGAAATCAATTAAAAAAGCCTCCTGATTAAAATCCATTAAAACTGTTCCAACTTGCCCCCGACGTAATAAAATTTTCTTTAAAGTTTCTTTATGAATTACTTCAGTATCTTGAGTTAAAACGACTAAATCATATTCTTTAATTTTATTCATTTTTTTACCTCATTTATTGATTATTTATTAACAGGATAAACATTAGTTAAACGGGGGAAATTTTCTCCATGACGAACAATCCATGAACTTAAAATCCATGATTCACCATCATCTGTTTTTAAATAAAATTTAAGATCATAATGAATCCCAAAAGCATCTTCTTTATACAAAATTGCTTCTTCATTTTTTATCGCTTCCATTAAAGCATTTTCTAAAATTTTTTTGTTTGCTAAAGTTATTCCTAAACGTTTTTGAAAAATTAAGGCTTTATGTTTCCCTAAACTATGTTGTAAATTTAGAGAATAACGCTCTAATTTATCTCCTATTATAGCTTTTTGCGGATTTGATAATTTCATTAATGACCCATTATTTGTTTATTAATATAATAAATTATGATTCATGGAAAAAACATGAAATATAATATTAATTTTTTAAATCGTCGATCGATCCGTTTAAAACATTATGATTATAGTCAACAAGGAGCTTATTTCGTAACAATTTGCACCGAATATCGACAATGTTTATGGGGTGAAATTAAACATGATCAAATGTTATTAAATCATTTAGGTTCGATCGCACTTCAATGTTGGTTAGAAATTCCCTTACATTTTCCTTCTGTGGAGTTGGATGTATTTGTGATTATGCCCAATCATTTGCACGGTATTTTATGGATTAAAGAATCGGTAAATAAAGAAGAACAATATAATAAATTTCAGAAAGTGGTTAAAGGTTCAATTCCTAGTATAGTTCGATCGTTTAAAGGGGCAGTGACGAGAAAAATTAATCAAATATGTCAACAAAAAGGCACATCTTTAATATGGCAAAGAAACTATCATGAAAAGATAATTAAAGATGAAGAAATGCTAAATAATGTTAGAGAATATATCGTTAATAATCCTCGTAATTGGGAGAAAGATTCGGAATATTCATCATCAAAAAATATCATTATAGATTTACCTTTTTAATAACAATAATTTCGGTGGTAATAAGCGATAAATCTTGGTGGAGGTGAGCGATAAATTTGGGTGAGGTGGGCAGAACAATGTTCAACCCACCCCCATCAACTAATCCATGTGATACATCTTTATTTATCTGTTTTATCAATATTTTTTCCAAAAATAGGTAACAAATATTGTCTCACAATATATCCATGATGATCATTATATATGTCGAACCAAAATGCTGGTAAGTGTCCTTTTGGAGCTAATTTTAGATCAAAAACTAAGTCATCATATTCTTTCCAACCAAAAACACCTCCAAAAATTCCTGCTTCACCTCTCCATCCAACTTCTTGCCCAAAATTACCAATAGGATTCATCTTTAGAAACCCAGTTTTTGTTTTGTATATTTGCTTTTGAACTGTAAATCCAAATTTTCCTTTACTGGCGTTTGTCCAAATTGTATTTATTTTGTGCCAATCTTTATCAGGAATACTTTGTAAATTTTCAGTCATATTTTGAGTTAATATATCTAAAATAATTTTCCCAGTTTCTTGATCTGCTAATTTCCAATTTTGTTCCGATAAATAATCTTCTATTTTCTGATAATCAATCGGTTTATAATATGCTTGAAACTCCTGAATTAAACTGTCCTTCATATTTTCTTCAGAAGTTGCAATCTCAAGATATTCTTGAGTCTGTGGTAAGAAATCCTCTTTTAGCCATTTTGTCTCATTTAGTAAATTTTTGCCAGTTTCAGATTTATATTTATAAAATAAACAAGCGGCATAACCGATTCCATAAATCATGGCTGCTTTACCCGTAACTTTCACTGCTTTATTAAGTGCTGGATCAAATTTAAGCCAGTCTAAACCTATGTTCAGAGCTTGTTCTCCCATTGATGTAAGGGCAAAAATATTTAATGCTTCTAATTTTGCCTCTGGAGACTCAGGATCAGATCCATAAATAATAGCTATTTGGTAAATCATCTCTGCGGATAATTTAGCAAGAGAAGGTAAAGGTATATTTACTATATTTTGAAAAATCCGATTAAATGCTTCAATAATATCAGAGAAAAACTCAAAACCTGCAGCTTGTAATGACTTATGAAAAATTAATCGGTGAGCGATTTCATCTCGACTTAATTTACTTTTAATAGAACGGGTAATTAATCTATTTACTGATTTTTGTGATGATAAAAATTGAACATTACAGGCGGAGTCGGCAACAATATCGATTAATTGACTCCATGCTTTTTCATTTGATTTTGCTTTTAAATCAAGAAGTATGGGTGATTTATTAACTTCTTTTTTAATTTCTTTTAAGTAATTCTCTTTAATATTACCTATTTCTTCTAAACTGGGTTCTATTTCCTGTCCAGGTTCTATTGTTTCTGCGATTAAGTTAGATGCAGGAATCCAAATTCCATTTTGCCCTTTTTTTTGTTGAAAGCAAATTTTTTCATTATCGATAGATCTAGCAATTGCTAATATTCTACCTTCCATAACTTGATCATCTATCAATGCTTGAGTTGTTTTACCAAGTATATCTCGATCTAATTTTTCCGTCTTCATAAAATTTACTAATTTAATTTATTTAATGATTATCATAACAGTTTATTGCATCAAACTTAATACAAGTTTTATGGTGATGATGAGCGATAAATTTGGGTGAGGGTAGGCAGAATATTATTCTGCCCCTACGGTTATGTGCTTTGTAGGGGTTGAACAATGTTCAACCCAACCCCCATCAATTAATCAATTTAACCCTTCTTCTTCAATTAACTCTATTAACCCTTCTTCACCATAATCCTTAAGGAAGATCGAATTACACCGTTGTTAACTCTTTTTGAGTTTTAACTTCAGGGTTTTCTGCTTCCGAAGGCGGTACAACTTGCCAGAATTTCGGTACATAATTTGCCCAATTATCTAAGATTAATTGAGCTTTTTTACTACCTGTTTTTGCCCCATGATTGGTGATTAATTCTTTTAATTGTGCCTCACCCTCAGCAGTGCAAATACGCTGAATTTTGACGATTTCAGGGTTAACTTTTGCTTCAAAATTGCCCTCCTCATCTAAGAAATAACCTAAGCCTCCCGTCATACCTGCACCCACGTTACGCCCAACGCTTCCTAAGACAACGATTAAGCCTCCTGTCATATATTCGCAACAGTGATCTCCAGCACCTTCGATTACAGCAGTAGCTTTAGAGTTACGCACCCCAAAACGCTCTCCTGCCCGTCCATTGGCGTATAATTCACCACCCGTTGCACCGTATAAGCAAGTATTGCCTAAAATCACGTTATCCGAAGCCTCAAAAGTTGACTCAGTGGGAGGTACAATGACGATCGCACCTCCATTCATGCCTTTACCGACGTAGTCGTTAGCTTCCCCTTCGAGGTGAATATTCATCCCTTGAATGTTGAAAGCACCGAAACTTTGTCCTGCATAGCCTTTGAAATTGAGGTTTAATTGACCATTAAAGCCTAAATTACCGTGTTTTTTGGCGATAACTCCCGAAATTCTCGCCCCTACGGAACGATCGGTGTTAATAATCTTAATTTCTTTGGTAACATTACCATGAGATTCGATCGCACCCATGATGTCCGCATCTGCTAAAATTTCATCATCCAAAACATGACCGTTAGTATGAGTAACCCCATGATTTAACCAGTCACGGTTGGTTTTCGTGTCAGGAAGATTAGTTAAACAGTCGAGAATCAAGGCTTTGGTTTTGGTGAGTTTCACATCCTGACGATAGGTTAATAAGTCAGCACGTCCGATCACTTCATTTAAACTACGATAACCCAATTTAGCGAGAATCGATCGAACCTCCTCCGCTACAAAGTAGAAGAAATTAACCACATCCGCAGGTACACCAGAGAAACGTTGACGTAATCGCTCTTGTTGAGTCGCAACCCCCACAGGGCATTGATTTGTATGGCAAACACGAGCCATAATACAACCTTCTGCAATCATGGCAATGCTACCGAAACCGTATTCTTCAGCACCCATTAACGCCGCCATGACAATATCCCAACCTGTTTTTAAGCCACCGTCAGCACGGAGTAAGACTCGATCGCGCAGTTGATTTTCTAATAAAGTGCGATGTACTTCAGTTACTCCCAATTCCCAAGGGCAACCTGCGTGTTTAATAGAGCTTAAAGGTGATGCACCTGTACCACCATCATGTCCAGAAATTTGGATTACATCCGCATTGGCTTTGGCTACACCTGCAGCGATCGTACCGATACCGATTTCTGCTACTAATTTAACGGATACCTTAGCAGAGGGGTTAATCTGGTGTAAATCGTGGATTAATTGGGCTAAATCCTCAATGGAGTAGATGTCATGGTGAGGAGGAGGAGAAATTAAAGTTACTCCCGGTTTAGAAAGTCTTAGGGTAGCGATGTAATCACTAACTTTTTTACCCGGTAATTGCCCCCCTTCTCCCGGTTTTGCACCCTGTGCCATCTTGATTTCTAGCTGTTCACCACTCATTAAATACTCAGGAGTGACACCGAAACGACCTGAAGCAATCTGTTTGATAGCAGAAGCTGCACGATCGCCATTTTTCAAACCTTTTAAGATAGGGAAACGAGGGCTTTTACCTTCCTCATCCACATCATCAATGGGAGTATAACGGTTAGTATCTTCTCCTCCTTCTCCCGAATTGGACTTACCGCCGATGCGATTCATAGCGATAGCGAGGGTTTCGTGGGCTTCTTTACTCAATGCACCTAAAGACATACCCCCCGTACAAAAGCGTTTAACAATGCTCTCTACAGGCTCTACATCATCGATCGAGATAGCATTTCGATCGCTCTTAAACTCCAATAAATCTCTTAAAGCGGTGACAGGACGCTCTTGTAAATATTTACGATACCATTCATAATGATCATAACCTTCCTCAGTACCATAAGCTGATACTGCTTTATGTAAGGCTTTTGCCATTTCAGGGGAGTTCATGTGATATTCTCCACCCTTTTTATAGTTGACATAGCCGTAATTTTCGAGCTTTTTGCCTTGTAATTCAGGGAAGGCTTTTTGATGAAAAGAAACAACCTCGTTAGCCACTTCTGCAAGGTTTAAACCACCGACACGGCTAGTTGTGCCTTTGAATGCTAATTCCATGACATCTACACCCAATCCTATTGCCTCAAAAATCTGCGCACCATGATAGGAAGCCAAGAGGGAAATCCCCATTTTTGACAAAATTTTGAGTAATCCTGCCTCTACTGCTTTACGATAACGTTCTAAGGCTTCAGACTCGGTTATTTTCTCGATTTTCTCTGTTTCCATCAGTTTTTGAGTTTTGCTATCGTGCCACCAATGGGAAACAGATTCCAAAGCTAGGTAGGGGCAAACGGCGGAAGCACCAAAACCAATCAAACAAGCGAAGTGATGGGTACTCCAACATTGGGCAGTATCAGCAATTAAGGAGGTTTTGAGTCTCAATCCTTCTTTAATTAGGTGTTGATGCACTGCACCTATAGCGAGGAGAGGGGGAATATAAGTAGTTTCACTATCAATTCTCCCTTCTCCTGTGGGGCTACCCTCTCCTTTTAGGAGAGGGGCGGGGGGGTGAGGTATGGGGGTGAGGGCAACTCGATCGCTCAAAATGAGGATTTTATGCCCTTCTAATACCGCTTTAGTGGCATCTTGGCATAATTTGTCTAAGGCTACCTTTAAGCCGTTAGGTCCATCACTGAGAGGATATAATGTCGATAATTCATAAGTCTCAAAATCTTCTGCTTTGATTTTTGCTAACTCACCCCGTGACAAGACAGGAGATTCTAACCAAAAAGTATGGGCATTTTCGGGTTTGATATGGAGTAAATTACCTCTCTCTCCTAAGTGCATCTGTAAAGACATTACCAAACTTTCCCGTAAAGGATCAATAGGAGGATTGGTAACTTGAGCAAAACGCTGTTTAAAATAGTCATACAATAAACGAGGTTTATCGGATAACACCGCTAAAGGAATATCGTCACCCATGCAGAAAGTTGCCTCTTTACCATCCCTTGCCATGTCAGCGATAATTATTTCTACATCTTCGGCGGTGTAACCAAAGGCGGTTTGCTGTTGCAATAATTCCTGTTTTTCTTGTAAGGGTAAAGGAGTAATAGGTTGTTTCGGTAATTCTAAGCGATAATCTTTTAACCATTGCCCATAGGGTTTTTGAGAGGCAATTTGTTGTTTGATTTCCCAGTTTTTGAGGATTTTATTATGTTCTAAATCCACCACAATCATCTGACCGGGACCTAATTTGCCTTTTTCGATGATTTCTGATTCGTCTAAGTCAACAACTCCTGTTTCTGATCCTACTACCACATAACCATCTTTTGTGATAGCATAGCGCGCTGGACGTAAGCCATTTCGATCGAGACAAGCGCCCACAGTTTTACCTTCACTAAAAGCGAGTAAAGCAGGACCATCCCAAGGTTCTTTTAATCCGCTATAGTAGTTATAAAAGTCCACAATTTCGGGATATTTGTCTAATTCTGGCTGATTTTTATAGGCTTCAGGCACGAGAATCATCAAGGCTTCGGGAAGACTGCGACCTGTACGCACTAATAATTCTAAAGAACTATCAAGGTTGTAAGAGTCACTATTATTCATGTTGACAATGGGAGTTACACCGTCAAATTCTTCTTGACTCCAACCGGGTAATTCTAAATTTGCTTCCCTGACACTCATCCAGTTAATGTTACCGATGAGGGTATTAATTTCGCCATTATGCCCTAATACGCGCATGGGTTGTGCAAAAGGCCATTTTGGTACAGTGTTAGTACTAAAACGACGATGATACACCGCAAAACGGCTCTCATAAGCAGGGTTTTGTAAATCTAGGTAGAATTTTTCTAATACGTCTCCTTGTACTAATCCTTTATAGACGATCGTACGACAGGAGAAAGAACAAATATAGAAGTCATCGCTCAATTTTTTACCTACTCTCGATCGTGCTACATATAATCTTCGATCGAGTTCATCTCCTTTATAGTGAGTATCTCCCGAAGTAACGATAATTTGTTCGATGCGAGGTTGATTAGCTTTTGCTTGTTCTCCCAATACATCAGAATTTACAGGTACAGTACGCCATCCGAGGGTTTTTAAACTCTCCACTGCCACCATTTCTTCTACATACTTGCGCCCTTCTTGCGCTTCCTTTTCATCTTGGGGTAAAAATACCATACCCACACCCCACTCCTCAAAAGGAGGCATCTCAATATTATTTTCTGCAAACCACGTCTTAAAAATTTCTACGGGGATACCAGTCATAATACCAGAACCGTCCCCCGTTTCTCTGTCAGCACCACATCCGCCTCTGTGTTCCATACAGTGTAAGGCTTTGAGGGCTTGTTTTACCAATTTATGAGATTTGCGGTTATCTTGATAGGCGATAAAACCCACACCACAAGCGTCTCTTTCTTCCACTAACCAAGGTTGCCCTTGAAATGGTTGTAACTCACTATTAATAGAATTTATCATTATATCTTGACCTTGCATACTTAGATTCGTTATATTACTACCTATTGGTTATTCAGACTTAGTAACAAAAGATACATTAGCTTTGTCTATAACCGTTCGATCGTGATCCTCTCTATTATAAAGAATTGTTAAGTATTTTTTTAGATTCTCAATAATTATTTTCTGATGAAGAAATTAAACCTTTGTTAAATAATGCCCAGAAGAGATACTATTCACCCTATTGTCAAAAAAGCTATTATTAAATCAGGATGAGATATTACAGATGATCCTTATGTTATTTCCTATGGAGAAAGATTTTTATTTGTGGACTTAGGTGCTGAATAAGTAAGAACTTTGAAACAAGAAGTAGTGCAACAATTGGTGCTAAACAAGGAGAAAAAAGATCGTTATTGAAATTAAGGAATTTCGTAGCCCTTCTCCTATTGTTGATCTTGAACAAGCAATCGGTCAATATATACTTTATCAACTTTTACTAAAACAAGTTGATCCTCAAAGAGAAATTTATTTAGCAATTACTACTGAGGTTTATCAAGAAATATTTGATGAGGCTATAGGAAAATTAGTTATTAAAAAGTTAAATTTAAAATTAATTATTGTGGACTTACTAAAAGAGGAAATTCAGGAATGGATAAACTAATACAATATAGAGAAATTGTCAAAAATACAATCCTTAAATATGCACAATTAAAACCATCTCACGGAAATATTGAGTTGCATCCAGTGTTTGACGAAATTCGAGATCATTATGCTTTAATGCAAGTAGGTTGGGATAAAGATAAAAGAGTAAGAGGCAACATACTTTATCTAACTATTAAAAATCAAAAAGTTTATCTGGAATATGATGGTATTGAGCAAGGAATTAGTGATGATTTAATCAATCAAGGTATCGACAAAAGTGATTTAGTTATCGCATTTCTCCCGTTAGAAATCACTGTATAATTTCTTTTAACAATGTAATGAGACAAGATATTAAATTAAATACGAAAGAAAAATTTGGGAGGATTATTATTATGGATAATGTTACAAAAAATTATATCCCTACTCAAGAAGAATTAACAAGAATTAAAAATATAAAAGATGAAGATATTGATTTATCGGATGCACCTGAAACTGATATGGAGTTTTGGCAAAATGCCCAAAAAATTAGTAAAAAAAATGACCTAAATTTCGTTATATTAGATGCAGATATTGCTCAATATTTTCCTGATAACAAGTCTGTAAATGATGCCTTAAGATTGTTGATTAATGTAGCTCGATCGAGTCTAAAATAAGTTTTTGAATATTTAGATTAAATTAGGAAAACAAATAATTAGAGTCAGAGTTGTTCTGACTCTTCAAGGAAATATCTGCTTAATTCACATTAGATATTAACTATTAAATATGAAGATTTTATTTAGTTTAGATCGGGAAGAAAAAATTGATCCTAATGATGCTTTAGGAGATATTATAATTAGTAGCGATGATGGAGAAATATCTGTACGATCGACTTATTTAGATTCATGGTTTTCTGCTTTAATTGAAGGTTATGATAGTTTACAGAAAAACCAAAATATAAAAATAGATATAATTGAAGAACCTGAATCAATTACTTTTGAAAGGTTATTTAATAAATTTAAAATTAGTTATGGTAAACAACATATCACTTTTAAAAAAATTGAGGATTTTTATCAATGTTTGTCTATCACTATTAAGGATTTTATGCAACAATTTGAGCAAGAAAATATTAAGTTATCTAGTTATCCTTTATTTACTGAAATTTGTCATTTTCAAAACCATTTTAAAATCAAAGAGCTTATTTAATCTCAAATCGATCGTATAATTGTTAAGTTTTTTTTTAAATTCTCAATAATTATTTTTCGGTAGAGAAATTGAACAGATAACGGAAATTTCGTTATACAATTGTTTAAAAATAGCTAAACATCATGGCAACAATCTACGAATTAAACCCCGATAATCCACAACAACGAGATATTGAACAAATTACTCAAGCCTTAAAAAAAGGCGCTATTATGCTTTATCCCACTGATACCGTTTATGCTATCGGTTGCGATATGAATGTTAAATCAGCAGTGGAAAAAGTACGAATGTTGAAAAGACTGTCTAATGATAAACCTTTGACTTTTCTTTGTTCTTCACTATCGAAAATATCAGAATATGCCGTTGTTAGTGATGAAGCCTATCGTATCATGAAACGCTTGATACCGGGTCCTTATACTTTTCTTTTACCTACCACAAAATTAGTGCCTAAATTGGTCATGTCTCCCAAAAGAAAGACGACTGGAATACGAGTTCCCGATCAAAATGTCTGTCAGGCGTTACTTGAATCCCTTGATAATCCTATTATTTCCACTTCTGCCCATGTTATTGACGAAGATGGTGATTCTCCTTCCCTAGAGTGGGAAAAAGCAAGATTATTTGATGAATTTGAGAAACAAGTGGACATCATTATCGATGATTATACTGATCCGGGGGTACAGGTTTCAACCATTATTGATTTTTCTACTAATAACCCTTCGATCGTACGACAAGGTTTAGGATGGGAAGAATTACAGCAGTGGTTTAGTTTTACTTAGGATAAACTAGGAGGTATTTAAGTCGTCTGATTGAGAAAACTGATTTGGGTATAATTCAATGGTTATCGAGGAAAGTCGAGATGCACTATTCCCTTTTACAATCTAAATATCCAATTGATTTTGCCTACCTACTCATATTTATTAAAATCAATATTCATTTTCTTATATGATCAAAAAACAATCCATTACGGCTATGTATTACAAAGCCGAAGGATACAATACTCAAGGTGCTAGACTATTAGGCAGACAATCGGCAGGAGAAGGTTTTTTTAAGGCTTACGTTAAATCACATCAAGAAAAAACTTTTTATTGTTATAGTGATAGTGAAATAGAATATAAATCTTTTCAAGAATCAATTACTTCGATTTTACAAAAACCATCAATATTTCAATTTATTCCTCGAAATCAATCTTATCGATTAGCGGAAGCAGGAAATCTTTATATACCAGGTCCGAATTTAGGAGAATTTGCTTGGACAAGGAGATTTTATGACCAAAGAGGTTATAGTATATGTGGTATTACCCATACTATTGCCAATAAAGAAGCTGTTAATCACATCAGTAATTTATTAATTACGCCCATTCAGCCTTGGGATGCTCTCATCTGTACTTCTAATGCTGTCAAAAGAACTGTAGATAAAATATTTTACGACTGGAAAGAATATTTGGGACACAGATTCAACAGTAAGATAGATATAGAATTACAACTACCAATTATCCCTTTAGGAGTAGAAGCAGAAAAATTTATTCCTAATTCTGACTACAGAAAAAGTCTCAGAGAAGCATTAAATATTGACGAAGAAGATATAGTTGTTTTATTTTTAGGACGTTTAATCTTTTACGCAAAAGCCCATCCGGTGCCAATGTATTTAGCCTTAGAGAAAGCTGTAAAAAAAATTAATCATAAAGGCAAAATTCATTTGATTCAGTGTGGTTGGTTTGAGGATAAAAGAGAAGAAAAAGCCTTTCAAGAAAGTTGTAAATTATTTGCACCCTCTATAAATCATGTATTTTTAAATGGAAAACATCCTGAAATTCGTCAAAAAATTTGGTCTTGTGCAGATATTTTTATTTCCTTAGCTGATAATATTCAAGAAACCTTTGGTTTAACCCCTATTGAAGCGATGGCGGCGGGTTTACCTGTAATCGTTTCGGATTGGAATGGTTATCAAGAATCTGTGCGTCACGAGATAGATGGTTTTCGTATTTCTACCATGATTCCCCCTCAAAATAATAGCTTTGATTTAGCTTATAATTATCACCTTGATAATATTAACTATAGTACTTATATTGCTCATGCTTGTTTTTCTACGGTGATAGACATTGATGAGTGTGCCGAAGCGTTAGTTAAATTGATAGATAATCCTAATTTAAGGAGAAAAATGGGGGAAAATGGCAAACAAAGAGTTAAAGAGATTTATGATTGGCAAAATGTGATCAAATCCTATGATCAATTATGGGCTTCTTTAGCAGAAATTAGAAATCAAAAAGAAATGAGTGTGCCTGTTAATAAATCCATCCCCTTTCATCCTTTATCTAATGATCCTTTCAACTTATTTGGTCATTATAGCACTAACTATTTATTACCAGAAAATAGGTTAAAATTAAGCGAAATTTTTGATGACAATTATCTCAACAAAATTCGATCGACTTGGGCAACTAATTTAGGGGCTAATTATCGTTTAAACAATCAAATTATTGATAAAATTATCCAAGATTTAAAAAATCAAGGAAGTTTAAAAGTGTCTTATTTTTTAGCTGTTTACGGACAGGAAAACCCTGAAGTATTAATTAGAACATTACTATATTTATTAAAGTTTAATATTTTATCTTTAATCAAAGAAGATTGAATGAATATCTTTTTTAATTGATATTAAATATGGTTTGCTGAATAAGTTAGAAAGCTATTAAAATCAACAGTATAGATATTCTTGATGAGGTGATTTTTAAGCTAAAATAAGAAATAACGTTGTGCCATTGGCAATATATCCGCAGGTTCGCAGGTTAAAAGTTGTCCATCTGCCCTTACTTCATAGGTTTGAGCATCCACTTCCATAAAGGGTGCATAGTCATTTAACTTCATATCAGCTTTACTTAAATTACGGGTATTTGTCACCGCTACTGTGGGTTTTCTTAAGCCTAGTTTCCCTTTAATATCTAATTCTAAGGAAGCGTGAGACACAAATGTTAAACAAGTGGACGCGATCGAACCTCCAAAACTACCAAACATAGGCTGAGAATGACGAGGTTGAGGGGTAGGAATACTAGCGTTAGCGTCTCCCATTTGGGCATAGGCAATCATCCCTCCTTTAATTACTAATTCAGGTTTTACTCCAAAAAAGGCTGGTTTCCATAACACTAAATCCGCTAATTTACCCTCCTCGATCGAACCCACATGATCAGCGATACCATGGGTTATAGCAGGGTTAATGGTATATTTGGCAATGTAGCGTTTTGCCCGAAAATTATCATTAAGACTTCCCCCATTACTCAGGGGGGATTGAGGGGGGTTAAGACTTCCCCCATTATCAACGGGAGGTGATAAATGTCCTCTTTGTACCTTCATTTTGTGGGCAGTTTGCCAAGTACGAATAATGGTTTCTCCTACCCTTCCCATAGCTTGAGAATCAGAAGCAATCATACTAAAAGCACCTAAATCGTGCAAAATATCTTCGGCGGCGATGGTTTCACGGCGAATGCGAGACTCCGCAAAAGCGACATCTTCGGGAATACCTCGATCGAGATGATGACACACCATTAACATATCTAGGTGTTCTTCTAAGGTATTCATGGTATAAGGGCGAGTGGGATTTGTCGAGGAGGGTAAAACATTCATTTGCCCACATACCTTAATAATATCTGGTGCGTGACCACCTCCAGCCCCTTCGGTATGATAGGTATGGATAACCCTGTTTTTAAAAGCGTTGATGGTGTCTTCCACAAATCCCGCCTCATTTAAAGTATCGGTGTGAATGGCTACTTGCACATCGTATTTATCCGCAATAGTTAAACAAGTGTCGATACTCCAAGGAGTTGTACCCCAATCCTCATGGAGTTTTAACCCCATTACCCCTGCTTTGACTTGCTCAATTAACCCCTCTGGTTGGCTACTGTTACCCTTACCTAAAAAGCCCAAATTCATGGCAAAAGCGTCCGCAGATTCTAACATTCGGTAAATGTGCCATTCCCCTGGGGTGCAAGTAGTGGCGTTTGTGCCTGTAGCAGGTCCTGTACCACCACCAATCATAGTTGTAATTCCAGAAGCAAGGGCGGTTTCGATTTGTTGAGGGCAGATAAAATGAATATGGGTATCAATGCCTCCTGCCGTTAAAATCATTCCCTCTCCAGCGATAACTTCTGTGACTGCACCGATGATAATGTCCACATTAGGCTGAATTTCAGGGTTTCCAGCCTTACCAATCTTGAAAATTTTACCGTCTTTAATGCCAACATCGGCTTTCACAATACCCCACCAATCGAGAATTAAAGCATTAGTAATCACCGTATCTACTGCACCATCAGCCCTTGAAATACCAGACTGCCCCATACCATCTCGAATTACTTTACCCCCTCCGAATTTTACTTCCTCTCCATAAACGGTGTAATCTCTTTCTACCTCAATAATTAATTCTGTGTCTGCTAGTCTAACTCGATCGCCTACTGTCGCACCATAAGTTTCAGCATAGGCGCGTCTATCCATAAAATAACTCATAATCATCATCAATAATTGGCAATGAGTAATTATAGCAAAGGATCAAATAAGTAAAATGAAGACTCAAGAAAAAAGTAAGTAGGGTTTGCTGAATAAATCAGAAGACTATTAAAATCAACGCTTTGGACATACTACACAAACTAAAAAGTGTTCAATTTTCACAATTTTTACTCAAAAACTGAGCATTTTTTACTAAATTTTATTTAAAACAACTTTGTAATTATATGTTGATACAAAGCCTCAAAACCTTGATTTTTGTCATTTATTCACTCTTCCCTTTTCCCAAATCCGCTCTTCCCTCTCTTCATCAAAATACTTTTTCAGCAAACCCTAAGTTACAAAGCAATAATCAACAGTCCTCATTAACTATTGATTTTTTTTATTAATAAATATCTCTAAGCATTCCTAAAAATGGGGTGTAAATGCTTATTATACCGTTTGAAAAGCATTATTTTGGCAAATGTATAATATAAAAATTCAGATTAATTTCTACAATCTTGTTGCTTTTTATTTGCAATTATTTGTTATCTTGGTTATACTTTATTGAAAAATTCATTCAATAATTAAAAATTCACTGTGAGGATTTTATGTCATTACATCTCAGAAAAATCTCCGTTATGGGGATTGTCTCTGCATTGATGGCTTCTGCTGTCGGTGCGATCGAAGTACCTATGGATATGGACTCAGAAATGAGTCAAGTTACATCTGTTTCCCAATTAAGAGATGTATCGCCTACAGATTGGGCATTTGAAGCCTTGAGAAGTTTAGTTGAAAATTATGGTTGTATTGTGGGTTATCCCGATCGAACCTTTCGAGGAAATCGAGCTTTGAGTCGTTATGAATTTGCAGCAGGATTAAACGCTTGTATGCAACAAATGGAACGATTAATTGCCTCAAGTCAATCAGTAATGAGGGAAGATATTGAGAAACTTAAGCGATTAATGCAGGAATTTGAAACAGAATTAGCGACATTGGGAGCAAGAGTTGATAACCTAGAAGGAAGAGTAGCCTTTTTAGAAGATCATCAGTTCTCTACCACCACAAAACTGAGTGGAGAAGTGATTATTAGCTTGGCAAATGCCTTCAATTCAGATACGGGTAGTTATGGCGGTTTGACAAAACGGGCAAATGCCGTCAATGAAAATCAAGCCGTGTTAGCTAATCGGGTGCGTTTAAATTTTGATACCAGTTTTACGGGGAAAGATAGACTAAGAGTGCGTCTTCAAGCTGGAAATATTCAGGCTTTTAATCAAAATACTGACATGACAAGATTAGGCTACGATACCAATACAAATAATGATGTCGTATTAGATGATTTATTTTATCGTTTTCCTATTGGTAACAAAGTGACAGCTTTTGTCGGTACAAATGCGATGAATATTGACAAGGTTTTTGATGTGGGGAATCCCTATTTAGAAAGTGGAGGCACTGGTGCTTTAACTCGCTTTTTACGACGTAATCCTCTAGTATTTCGTGGACCTGAAGGTGCCGGGGGCGGTGTTAAAGTTAAACTTAATGATCAATGGAATTTTAATACTCTTTATGTAGCACGAAATGGCTCTAGTCCAGAAGAAGGAAAAGGTTTCTTCAACGGTGCTTTTAGTACAGGAGCTCAAATTGTCTTTTCGCCGACAAAAACTCTTAAATTATCTGCCACTTATCTTTATACCTACGAGCCTGAAGGAAATGTCAATATCACCAGTAGTACTGGAAGTCCCAGAGGAAATAATCCCTTCGCAGGAAGTGCTTTAACTGCTAACAGGGTAGGTTTACAAGGAAATTGGAGAATTACAGACAAAGTTCATGTCTCTGGTGGAGGAGGTTTTGCCTCTGCTGATAACCTACAACGACAAGCTACAGGAGTTGGCTCAAGAAGTAGTACTGATTTATGGACATGGGCTGGGAATATTTCTTTCCTTGATGTAGGAAAAGAGGGAGCTATCTTATCCCTACTTGGTGGTATGCCTCCTAAAGCCTCTAACGATCGAAATACCTCTTATACGATCGAATTCCAGTATAAATATCCCATCACAGACAATATCTTAATTACTCCGGGGGCGTATGTGGTACTCAATCCTAACCATGATAGTCGCAACGATGCTATATGGGTAGGAGCATTAAGAACTACTTTTAGATTCTAGTTGCCCCTCCCTTTTGTTTTTAAACCTTATTCTTATTTTAAACGATCACTATTCGATCGTTTTTTTTTTGCAAAAATCAGGACTTATTATGAATAGTTCTCAAAATTCTTAATAATTTCTCCATCTCAGGGGGTAAGGGAGCGATCGACTCAATAAATTCTTGTGTAATAGGATGAGTTAAAGTTAGTCGAAAAGCGTGTAAGGCTTGTCCCGTCAAATTGACACCAACGGAGTGACCAGCACTATACAAGGGATCACCGACAATAGGATGTTTAATATAACTAGCATGAACTCGTATTTGGTGGGTTCTCCCTGTTTCTAATTGAAACTTAATCAAACTATAATTACCTAATCTTTCTTCTAGTTGCCAATGGGTTACAGCTTCTCTACCACCTTTTTCCACAGGCACAACTGCCATTTTTTTTCGATCGACTGGATGCCTTCCGATAGGTAAATTAACCATTCCAGAGTCTTCTTTGGGCGATCCATATACCACCCCAAAATATTCACGAGTGGCGGTTTTCGCCTTGATTTGCCCCTGTAAACTGCGTAAAACTGGCTCTGTTTTCGCCACTACCATCACTCCAGTAGTATCTTTGTCTAAGCGATGCACGATACCGGGGCGCTCTACTCCTCCAATGCCTTGTAAATCAGGACAATGGGCTAATAAAGCATTGACTAAAGTGCCGTCTTGATGTCCGGGGGAAGGATGTACCACAAAGTTAGCAGGTTTATTGATAATGATTAGGTATTCGTCTTCATAGAGAATATTTAGGGGTATAGATTGGGGCATTACCGATGAAGTTATAGGAGGTGGAATGTCAATATTAATCACATCCCCTGATTTTAAAATCGTCTTTTTTTGAAGGCAAATTTCCTGATTTAATGATACTTGTCCTTGTTCGATGATTTTTTGTAGTCTCGATCGAGATAAATCTGTAATTCGATCGGCTAACCATAAATCCATTCTTTCACCGCCGTCGGTGACTATTAATTCTAAGTGATTGTCCATTAATAATTAGGGGTTGCGCACCATAGTCTTTAGATGAGAGGAGGTAATAGGTAAAATATGTTCATTCTTAATTCTTCATTCCTCATTACTTAAGAATTATTAACAATCTCTGCAATCAGTGGATTCTTTTGAGAAGTTTCCACTAAATCTTTACGAGTATCTGTAATTAACCAGTCAATAGCGGCGGCTTGAACATCGATGGCAATACCGTTTTTGTCAACACAATAACGACCAAATACCAGTTTATCCACTAAACGCACCCCTGATCCTAAACGGGAATACTCAAAAATAACACTATTATCAACAGTAGCATCTTCACAAATCCAACAGTTAGGACCGATCATACTCGGACCCACAATTTTTGCTCCATCTTCGATGTGAGTCATCGCACCGATATAAACAGGAGGAGTTATATCTACTTTATCCCAATTTACTGACACATTTAACCCCGTATATACTCCCTGTTGAACTTCTTTACCCGGTATTTCTACATTTTTAACTTCCCCCTTAAGGACCGATCGAACTGCCTCCCAATAATCTGGTACTTTACCGATGTCAACCCATTCAAATTCCATATTCACAGCGTAGAAAGGTAAATTTAATTCGACTAATTTAGGGAATAACTCACTACCAATATCATACTCTTGACCTGCTGGAATATAATCTATAATTTCTGGTTCAAAAATGTAAATCCCTGTGTTGATTTGAGTGCTTAATGCTTCTTCTATAGAAGGTTTTTCTTGGAAAGCTAAAATTTTATCATCCTCATCCGTTACTACTACCCCATAGCTAGAGACTTCCTCTTTCGGTACAGATTTTGTTACTACTGTTGCGATCGCACCTTTCTCCTTATGTTTTTTGACCACTTCCGTCAAATCCAGATCAATTAAAGCATCACCACATAAAACCACAAAAGTATCATCAAAAAAAGGATTAAATTCTTGAATTTTCTTTAACCCTCCTGCCGAACCTAAAGCCTCTCCCACTAATTCACCATCCACAATGCGCCCTTCAAAAGAATAACCAATTTCTACCCCAAAACGTTGTCCATCTCGAAAATAGTTTTCAATTTCTTCCGCTAAATGACTGACGTTTACCATTATTTGATTAAACCCATGTTGCCTTAAAAGTTCAACGAGAAACTCCATTACGGGTTTTTGCAAAATAGGGATTAAAGGTTTAGGGATAGTATGAGTAATAGGACGTACACGAGTTCCCTTCCCCGCAGCCAAAATCATTGCTTTCATAATAGTTTTTACGATAAAAATTTATTTAAAATCATATTTTAAGATACCACTAAAACAAGAAGCATTTTATTTCTAGCTTCTCAGTTACAATATAGCAATTATTGTTATGATCAATAGGAAATAGGCTCTCTTGTAATGGTAAAAACGGTTTTTGATACACGCTATAATTATTAAACAATTTGAAATTATTAGTAAGATTATGTCACAAGATAGATTAGATAGATTAGAAGCCTTAGCAGATAAAATTTTACAAGGTTTAGCACAAACGAAACAAACAACGGATCAACTTGTACAAGGTTTAGAGCAAACAAAACAAACAACGGATCAACTCGTACAAGGTTTAGAGCAAACAAAACAAACAACGAATCAACTCGCACAAGGTTTAGAGCAAACTAGACAACGAACTGACTCTAATGCTCGTGCGATCGAAGCCTTAACTAATCAATGGACAGAAGATCGTAAACAATGGGAAAAAGACCGAGAACAATGGGAAAAAGACCGTAAAGGGTTATATTTACTTTTAGGTCGCTTAACTCGTTCTATGGCAGATTTTTATGAAATACAATCAGACTTTTATAGTCGTTTTGACCAAATAGACGATCGACAAGCTAAAATTGCTGAGATTTTGCGAGAATTAAGAGAAGAGGAAAATCAATCAGAAAATCAAGAATAATACAAAAATGTCCTTATTTTTTTAACAATGGTAAAACTTCAAAAATGTCTTGAATGACGGTAATTCCTTGTTCTTGTAAAGAATCTTGAAAATATTGAGGTGATAAAACTCTATTCAGATATTGAGGAATTTGATCTGTAATGATTTTAGCACTATTATTTTGAATAATAAATTTCAGATTATTAGGGTCTAATAAATAAACAATAATCGACTTATTTTGTACTTGATTTAAAGCCTTAATAAATTTTTCAGCATCAATATTAGAACAATCATTTATACTAATCAAAATGACTTCTGTGGACTCATGATCTCTTAATATTCCTAACAAAAAGTCCCAATCAATATCAATAAATTTTTCGTTACCGACATTAAGAACGATCGAAGTACCTAAATTATGTTTTTGTAAAAATAAAGCGATTTCAGTACTAATAATCGCATCGCCATAATTAATCAGTGCGATCGAACCAGAAGTATATAAATCAGCATTACTGACTCCCCAACAAAGTTTTTCAGGGATTAACATTCCCCCTTGAGAAGCCCCTAATATTTGTACCTCTTGATTTTTAGCTTGTTGCCATAATTTCATCAAATCCAAAGGCGGTATCTTTTCACTATAAATAATCAGTTGTTTTATACCCGCTTCGATCGCTTCTAAACCTGCATTTAAGACATTATAAGGATGACTAAAAATTAGAGAAGTTTGGATATTTGGATAAGCAGTTATTGCCTCTGTAACTAAATCAAAAATAAGGATATTTTCTATTTGCTCCCCGATATATTGATCCCCAATTCCTGCCATAATATCTTGATTATCTAAATTTAGTTCTTGCAGATAAGACAATGCTTTTGGTTGATCAATTCCTTGTATTAATAATGCTCGATCGAAATTCCAAATCATAGACAATTAGGGATTGTTTTAATATTACTTATTACCTATTACTTATTACTTATTACTCATTACTTATTACTCATTACTTATTACTTATTACTCATTACTCATTACTCATTAGTTCTGGTTGGGGGCATTAGCGCGTAAAAAGTCGATCGACTCCTTAGAAGGCCACAAAACAATTTTCGTTAACATTTCATCATTACCCTCTTTTAAGGCTTCTAATACACCCTCTAAAATCACTACATCAATTTTGACACTACCTGCTAAATCAGGTTGTGCTTTTTTGAAATTGTCCACTAATTGTTGTACTTGCTGTTGATCAAAGAAAAAGGGAATTACTTCTTGATCATTTTGTTTAATCGTTAAATAACCCTGATCATCTCCTGCTTTAGCCACGAATAAAGGCACTCCAGACTGATATTGATTATTTAATTTTTTTGCCTGTTCAACTTGAGCTTGAGTAGGTACATAGGCAAAGATAACAGGTTCTTTTTCTTTAGCATTTGCTTCCGCTAATTCAAAGATTTCGCCTAGTGACACAGGGATTACTTGTACTTGATTTCCTAAAGTTGGATTATCTTTTTTTAATCGATCGACAAAACTATTAGCATCCTGTTTACTGATAAATACTCCTGCCACTTTCGCATTTTCTTCATTAGAGGCAATCAAAGGCGCACCTTGAGCATCAGCAATCGTAAAAACAGGGATCGGACGAAGTTTCTGAATGATCACCTCTTGGGGTAAAGCTAACAATTTAGTGGTATTCGTTAACCAACAACCAATAACGGTAGCTCCAATTAAACTAACATTTTTAATTTGAGTTAATAAGGATTTATTTTTCATAAGGTTGAAAGAAAGATAATAAATATTTATATTCTGTGGGAAAGACGATTATTTGAGATGGATAGTTTCAAGTCAAAACCATTTAATCAGGATCGAAGATTATTAAAATCTTTACTAGGTGACGCTTTTGGTGGAAATGATTTATTCTTTCCCAAAAAAGATTCCCGTGCTTTTTCCCACTATATCACTTGATTTCAGAGTTGACATTTTTTTTAAATATCCCTCACCTTTATTAAATAGATCAGAATTAAATATAATAGGATTTACACAGTTAAATTTAATCAACAGGATTCTACACCTAAAACCATAATAGCAGAGCAATATCAATTCTTCTGTTATTCACTAAGGTCGTAAATTCTAATAAAATGTAAAATCTAACTAAAATTAGTAAAAACAGTTATAATATAGTACAATTAGGGCAATTTGTGGATGAAAAACGGAAAAGTAAGAATATACGATTTATCAAAAGAACTTGAGTTGGATAATAAGGACGTATTAGAAATATGTTCTCGTTTATCGATCGATGTGAAGAACCATAGTAGTACTATCACAGAATCTCAGGCTGACAACATCAAAGAAGTAGCAAAAAACTATCCTATGACCTCTGTTAATAACCAAGTCAAAAAGACAACAACAACCCACCATAAAGAACAAAAAAATTTAGCATCACCAGAATTGAAAACTAAGAATAAAAAGCAAGAAATTCTTGCAGTATATAGCAGTCATCAGTCTTCCACCGAGGGGAAAGAGCCTCCTACCTTATTAAGCCCCCCTCGTCCTCAAATGCCCTCATCTTCTGATTCAGTGGCGAACAATAATAGTTCTCAAGGTACATCTCCTAAAACAACATCTCCTAAAACTCTTATCACTGCCAGTAAACCAACTCTAAAATCTCCTCCTTCCGTGCCTCAACGCCCTAATGAGTCTCAAAAAAGTAACAATTCTTCTGATGATGGTGGAGCAAAAAAACCCCCTGTTGTCTCTATAAGTGAAGAAGACAAAAAACCCCGTCCCAAAATCGCCAATAATGGGAATAAAACTAATGCCCCTCGTCGAGGTAATAAAAATAATCAACGACGGAAAGATTTTGACAGTCCAGAAGTCGCAAAAGAGCCTACAGAAAAAACTGTGAAGCCTCCACGTCCTTTAGTGGCGAAAGATGATGCCACAGAAAAAGAGAATTTAAAAGCGACTCCGAAACCTAAATTACATCGACCACCTCAAAGACCAGTTGCTATTGTTGAACCAGACTTAGATTTAGACGAGGAAATTGATGATACTGCAGTAGCTTCAACTGATGATGATTTTGATGCAGAACCAATTTTATTGGAAAAACCCAAGCGCATTAAGCAGAAAATTAAGAAACCTTTGGAAAAAGGCGAAACTGCCGTATGGGATGATGATGACGATAGTAAAGAAGCTAAAAAAACAGCTAAGAAACGCCGTTCACTGCTCATTGATGACGATGATGACGATTTAACGGACTATTTAGATGATGATGATGCTGATAATGAGTTCCTCAATTTAGCCTTAGCACGTCCTGAGAAACAGGTTAGTCAACAACCTAAACCCCCTGAAAAAGCTCGATCGCCCCGTAAACAAAAACCTAAATTAGACAAGACTGAGTTCAAAGTTGATAAAAAAGTCAAGGCGGAGAAAGAACAACCCCCTGAATTTATTGTTTTAAAACAAAGTCCTACCCTCAGAGAATTAGCGGATTTACTCAAGACACCAGACACAGAAATTATCAAACTCTTATTCTTTAAAGGTATTGCGGTTAATATTACCGAAACTCTTGATCTGGAAATTGCCAAAATCGTGGCTTCCGATTTAGGAGTAGAAGTGATTACCGAAGAAGAAAAAGCCAGTGCTAAGAAAACTGAGATGATCACAGAAACTGATCTTGATAGTCTTCAAAGTCGTCCTCCCGTTGTTACCATTATGGGTCACGTTGATCACGGTAAAACTACCCTTTTAGACTCTATCAGAAACACAAAAGTTGTACAAGGAGAAGCAGGAGGCATTACTCAGCACATTGGAGCTTATCATGTGGATGTGGAACATGAAGGCAAAACTCAACAGATTGTATTTTTAGATACCCCCGGTCACGAAGCCTTTACCGCCATGAGGGCAAGGGGTGCAAAAGTAACCGATATTGCGGTGTTAGTAGTTGCGGCGGATGACGGCGTAAGACCTCAAACAAAAGAGGCGATCAGTCACGCCAGAGCGGCGAAAGTTCCCATTGTGGTAGCCATTAATAAGGTGGACAAACCCGACTCTAATCCCGATCGAGTTAAACAGGAATTAGTGGACTTACAATTAGTACCCGAAGACTGGGGCGGTGATACTGTCATGGTGCCTGTTAGTGCTTTAAATGGGCATAATTTAGACACTCTCTTAGAGATGATCGTTTTAGTGGCAGAAATGGAACAACTATCCGCTAATCCCGATCGAATGGCAAAAGGTACAGTTATTGAAGCTCACCTCGATCGAGCCAGAGGTCCTGTTGCTACTTTATTAGTACAAAATGGTACATTGAGAGTAGGAGATGTCATCGTAGCAGGTTCAGTAGCAGGTAAAATTCGGGCAATGATTGACGATCGAGGCGATAAAGTTGAAGACGCAACTCCGTCTTTTGCGGTGGAAGTATTGGGCTTAAATGAAGTACCAGCGGCAGGAGATGAATTTGACGTTTACAAAAACGAAAAAGAAGCCAAAGCCATCGCCGAAGCCCGTGCGCAAGAACGTCGAGATACCCGTTTACAACAAGCCTTATCCTCTCGCCGTGTAACATTAAGCTCTTTATCAGCACAAGCTCAACAAGGAGACTTAAAAGAACTAAACTTAATCATCAAAGCTGATGTACAAGGTTCGGTGGAAGCGATTTTAGGCTCTTTAAAACAACTTCCTCAAAAAGAAGTACAAATTCGAGTCTTGCTTTCGGGTGCAGGAGAAGTAACAGAAACCGACGTGGATTTAGCTGCCGCTAGTGGTGCTGTCGTAATTGGATTTAACACAACTTTAGCCCCTAACGCTCGACAAGCCGCCGAACAGGAAGGAGTGGACATTCGGGAATACAACGTAATCTATAAATTGCTCGATGAAATTGAAGGGGCGATGGAAGGATTACTCGATCCCGAAGAAATCGAAGAAAGCCTTGGGGTTGCTCAAGTTCGTGCGGTATTTGCCGTTGGTAAAGGTGCTGTGGCTGGTTGTTATGTTCAATCTGGAAAAGTCCTCAGAAACCGCTTTATTCGAGTGATTCGCAATGGACAAATTGTCTATAACGGTAACTTAGATTCTTTAAGACGGGTTAAAGATGATGTCAAAGAAGTTGCCTCTGGGTTTGAGTGTGGTATTGCCGTTAATAAATTTGCTGATTGGCAAGAGGGCGATCGCATTGAAGCATACGAAATGGTGTTTAAACGCCGTACCCTTTCTCAAAAGTAAGAATTAAATGAGGAATGAGGAATTAACACCGACTGATTATTTTCTGATGAGGTTGGGCTTAATATATTAAGCCCCTACGTTCCTCATTATTCATTATTCATTATTCATTATTCATTATTCATTACTTAAATATGCGTATTCTAATTATGGGGGGGACTCGTTTTATCGGTGTTTCCCTGACAAAAATTCTTGTGGCTCAAGGACATGAAGTTGTTTTGTGTAATCGTGGCAATAAAGCTACTCCCGTGGAAGGTATTGAACAAATACACTGCGATCGAAAAAATTTACAACTATTAAAAGACAAACTGAAAGGACAAAAATTTGATGCGATTTTCGATAACAATGGAAGGGAATTAAGTGATACTCAACCTTTGGTAGAATTGTTCAAGGATCAGGTTTCTCATTTTGTTTATGTTAGTTCGGCAGGAGTATATTTACCATCGGAAGCAATGCCCCATCGAGAAAATGATCCCGTTGACCCACAAAGTCGCCACAAGGGGAAATATGAAACAGAACAATATTTAGCGAAAGAGGGGATTCCCTTTACTTCTATTCGCCCTGTTTATATCTATGGTTCGGGCAATTATAATGATTTAGAGGCATGGTTTTTCGATCGAATTGTGCGCAATTTCCCCATTTTAATTCCTGATGGTGGCTTACACTTTACTCAATTTGGTCATGTAGAAGATTTAGCTATTGCTATGAGTAAGGTTTTAGGCAATTCTAAGGCTATAGGACAAATATACAATATTTCGGGCGATCGATACGTCACTTTTAAAGGATTAGCGCAAAGTTGTGCTTTAGCAGTGGGCAAAAATCCCGAAGAAATTGAGTTAAAATACTATGAACCTAAGAAATTTAATTTAGGAAAAAGAAAGGCTTTTCCCATTAGAACTCAACATTTTTTTACCGATATTTCCAAAGCTCAAAAAGATTTAGATTGGCAACCTAAATATGACTTAATTTCGGGTTTAAAAGAATCTTTTGAAAACGATTATTTAGCTTCGGGTAGAGATAAAATTGAGGTGGATTTTAGTCTCGATCGAGAAATTCTAAGTCAATTATAATCATCAAAAAAGGGAAGAGGGAAGAGAGAAGAGAGAAGAGAGAAGAGAGAAAAGTTAAGATTTTTAGTTATTTTCAACAATTAATAAAAAATGTCAAGTTAAATGTGTTTTCGCTTATTAACTACTTGAAAAATTCAGAGTTCAATTTATTGAACGAGAAACTGTTAGACGTGTAATTTATTAACACCTTTAATTCTTAATTCTTAATTCTTAATTCTTAATTCTTAATTCCTCATTCAAAAGATGATAAATTACCGAAATCCTGCGCCAACGGTGGATATAATTATTGAATTGATCGATCGACCCCATCGACCTATTATATTAATAGAGCGTAAAAACGAACCTTTTGGATGGGCGATTCCGGGGGGATTTGTGGATTACGGGGAATCGGTGGAAAATGCTGCGCGTAGAGAAGCCCTAGAAGAAGTCAGTCTTAAGGTTAATTTAGTTGAGCAATTTCATGTTTACTCTAATCCAGAACGAGATATAAGAAAACACACCATAAGTATAGTATTTATTGCCAGCGCCATTGGACAACCAAAAGCTGACGATGATGCCTTGAATTTAGGTGTTTTTAATGTGTGGGAAATTCCCTCAAATCTTTGTTTTGATCATGATGTAATTTTAAAAGATTATTTACGTTATCGTCATTATAATATTCGCCCTTCCATAACCTAAATTTACTTAAATTTGAGATAAAATTTAGGCTAAAAATGTCCTCTTATCTTCATTATTATTGATAAGCTAAGACGTATTTAACTTACACTTTTTATTGAGTCTTGAAAATAACTAAAATTCTTAACTCTTCCCTTTTCCCTATTCCCTTTTCCCTATCTTCATCAGTAAACTTAAATGCAAACTAGCTTAGTGATTTTATCCTCCGCAACAAGTGTTAATACCCATACTTTTGAGAATTAAATCACTTACAGCGTTAGCAATGGCAAATTCACTATAAAAACTTTTCTGAAAATCAAAAGATTGCATTTCGGTTACGATCGCAATGACAAGTGAGCCTAAATCATTTTCACCCTCTAACCGTTGACGGATAAAAATTTGAGAAGCCCTAGAAGCAATAGTATCGTTAATCACTTCAGGTATAAATTCATCGTTTAACCATTGACGTAAAGCGGTTTCTAGCCACTGCTGTTCGAGTTGAGGATTTTCTATGGGTGGTAAAACAATAGGAGGAATTGGTTGAGACATGATTAAATATTATATAGCTTTCCTTTATTAGAAATTATATATTTAGTTCATCAGTTATGATAGATATTCCATCTATTATTCAAGGTTATGCCCACGGTAATTTTTTAATGGCTGACGATCATCAGCAGTTAGGATGGTATTCTAGCAACCAAAGAACTTTAATTCCCCTAGACGATCGTTTTCGTTATCCTAAATCACTACAAAGGGTATTAAATCAAAATGTGTTTTCTGTAGCTATCAATCGAGATTTTTTAGGGGTTTGTAAGGGGTGTGCTGATCGAGATACTACTTGGATTTCATCGGAATTAATCGACATTTATCAGCAATTAAACCAAGCAGGATGGGCTTATAGTTTTGAAACATGGCAGGATGATAAGTTAGCTGGAGGAATTTTAGGTATTGTGATTAGGGGTGCATTTATTGGAGAATCGATGTTTTTTAATATCCCCAATGGGTCTAAAGTTGCTATGGTAAAATTAGTGGAGCATCTTCGATCGCAAAATTTTGTTTTATTCGATGCTCAAATGCAAAACCCTCATTTAGAAAGATTTGGCTCTTATATTATCGATAATCGGGAATATATGAAACTTTTAGCAAAAGCCCTTGATAACCAGTGTAGTTTTATCAATGAATAATATAATGTCTATTTCGATCAAACTCAGGTAATTAAGGTTCGATCGATCGACTCTACTTTACGATCTAACTTGTGATAAAATAATAGCCACCTGCATTAGTATAAAACATTGTAAAATAATTTTTACTGACTTATAGAACAAGATTGAATTAATCAAAACTTATGCAAGCAACAACTATTTATTTACCGACAGAAACGCAAAACAAACTGGAAAAAATATGTCAGGAAAAAGGGAAAACTGTTGCCGAAGTAATCCAAGAAATTGTTATTAATCAACTAGAAAATCAGCCAAAAAAACTACCTAAATCTATGGGAATGGGGGCGAGTGGTAGAGGTGATTTATCTTCTAAAGTAGATGAATTATTATGGACAGAAAAATAATAGCAGATACCAGTGGTATTATCGCTTTTTTAGATAGAGATGACCAATATCATTCTTCAGTAGTAAAAATTTTTCAGCAATATAAAATTTATGTACCTGTAACGGTTTTACCCGAAGTTGACTATCTGGTAACTAAATACTTAGGAGAAAATGCTCATTTATAACTTTGATTGAGCTTTTATTATAACAAAATTAACTCAGGAAATAAATTATTAATCTCTAAAATATTTTGGACGATCGAACTTATCAGAAAACAATAAAACACTCATTTCTAATCTTTTTCTTTTTGGAATAATCTCATTAGAAATATTCCAATAATTTGATGCTTTGTCCATATTATAAGCCATAAATTCTAAATCCATTTTTGCTAATTTTCTCACTTCTAATTGGTTAATATCCACCTCTAAAACTGTAATTATTTCGTCTCCAATTGCCTTAGCTAACATGGGAATAACTGCGTTACCAATTTCTCGAAAACCATGCCAAATTGTCTCATGAAATAAAAACCAGTCTGGAAATGTATGCAATCTTCCAGCCTCTCTGACTGTAATACATCTTGGTTGGTTGTAGTGGATTGGACGAGCTGCGGTATAAGCTCCTTTATCTCTGGCAGTTCCAGCCCTTAGAGTATTACACAATCCTGTAGGTGAAAGTTTCAAGAAACGACTGGTTTTTTCCACTTCCCCTTGAGGGGTATCTTGAAAACGTTGTTTTGATTTTTCTGTATGATTTGAGCCTACATGATTATAAACTAAATTATCTCTTTGTCGATCGTGGCATAATTCATAAATACCTTGAGGTTTTAGTGCAAAATTACGCCTAAATCCTGAATAATCTAGTTTATTTGCATCTATACTTTTATTTTCACCAATAAACGCAGGAAAAGATACTAAATCATTGATGGCACTTTCTACATTATTAAATTCTTCAGTTTCCAGAGGATAGTTAACGGGTTTCACATCGTGACGACTACCCATGAGAATAAGACGTTTTCGTTTCTGGGGTGCGCCAAAAAGACTTGCATCGAGGATTTTAATGGGCTTGGCAATATGATACCCCAATGACTCAAATTCGTTGATTAATTCTTCTAAAAATTGTTTATGACTACCAACAGCTATACCCGGTACATTTTCAAAAACAAAATATTTCGGTTGTAAATCTTGAATCACGCGCACATATTCAAACACTAATGAATTACGAGGATCATCTAATTGTCGTTTACCCATGAGAGAAAATCCTTGACAGGGTGGACCTCCTGCGATTAAATCGACTTCATTAATGCCTTTATCTTGGAGAATTTCTTTTAAATAATCGGTGTTGAGATGGTTTATATCTTGACAAATAGTATGAGTGTAGGGAAAATTAAGATGATGAATTAAGGCATGGATCGCATCAAATTCTACTGCTACAGCAATGTCAAATCCAGAGGCTTCTAAACCTAAAGACATTCCTCCGCATCCTGAGAAAAGGTCGATCGCAATTGGTCTTTTCATCATTTTAAGATAACATTACCAGTTCACTTTATCAAGAAAAGGTTTTTATTTCAAGGGCAAATAGATTAATTGAGGAAGAAGGGTTGAAAAATGTTCAACCCCTACAATATATAAAATGTAGGGGCAGAATATCATTCTGCCCACCCTCATCAAAATATTTGTAATAGATTATGTTAAAGAGTTCGATCGAACCTAAGATATTTTTAATCTTGCTTTTAAATTATCACGAGCAACATAAATAATTGTTTTACCTTTTCTTGCTTTAGTCGCTAAAAATAAATCTTTTTCAACTAATTGATTAAGATAATTTCTTGCTGTATTTGGTGTTAAACCTAAATCATTAGCGACTTGTTGAGCCGTAAATTCTTTGCCGATATTTTTTAAGGCTTGTTTTAAAATTTCTAGGTGATTTTTATTTAATGTTTTGGCAACAATACTATTATCAATCCAGTCCATAAATTCATACAATTCTCTTTTTTTCTTGTCGATATATTCATATAAAGAATTAATAGCTTTAATGATTATATCTACTTGATAATAAAGAAAATAAGTAAGATCAAATTCGTCTGTTTCTACATAAATAAAGGCTTTATCATAATCATTTCTTTTCTGCTGAATAAATTTACTAATAGATATATATTCAAATAACCAATAACCTGATCTTAGGATACTCCAATAAAAAATTGCTCTAGCAGTTCTACCATTTCCATCGGCAAAAGGATGAATATAAGCAATCATAAAATGTAAAATTATTGCCTTTATAATAGGATGAATAAAATTACTATAATTATCACTATCATTATCTATTTTATTGGCAAATTCACATAGTTCTTTTAATTGATCAACTATAGTTTTATAATCTGGTGCTTGAAAGGTATTTTCATTATATAAATCAGAAACAAAAATATTATTATTATTTCTAAATTCTCCTGCTATGCCTTCATTTTCGATCGCATTATAAACAGCAATTTTATGCAATTCTAAAATAAATTCTATGGATAACTTCTCGTCTTTTTTTTCCACAACTTTTTTCATCAACAGATAATTATTTAAAATCATTTGTTGTGATTTATCTTGAGGAGGAAGATTTTTACTAAGCATTTCTTTCGCTACTTTGCGAGTGGTTGACGCACCTTCAAGTTGAGAAGAAGTAATTGCTTCTTCCTGTATTAAACTTTGAATAAGGTAACGATTTTTTTCTGCTTTAGTCACTAAATTACCATCACTAATATCTTTTCCTCCTCCTGTTAATTTATCGATTTTATGGAGTTGAGCAAATAATGATTCAGGTACACAATAATGAAATACAGTATCTTTTTCTGCTTGTAATGGTATTTTTTTAGCCATGGAAGCCCGTGCCATTTTTGTCGCAATCCATACTAAATCTTCATTATCACCTTTTTTTACTCTCCATTGAAATTGATCCCAGTGTAAATATCTTCCTTTAGAATCGATCGATTTATACTCCGATCGTAACAAGAAAAGCTCGTTAAATTTTGTTTCATTATCAAGATTCTTTAAAAGTTGAGATAATGATTTTGACTTTCTAATTTTTCCCATCACAACCACATAAACTAAATTAGAGTTTATTTTATTGATTCTATTAAGCATTATTTTATAACATTATCTATCTGCTCGATCGAAAACGTAAAATTGTGTTGACAAACTTAAAATATTATGAAAAAAATAACTTTTGAAATTAACACATTTGAACAATTTAGTTATTGAGCAAATACAGATAAAAAGTATCTAAAAAGATTTTATAATTACTTAAAGAAAAAATTAATAGTATGACGTTTTTTTTTAATTATACTATGGATCAATAACGGAAGTGTCATTTAATATTGATAAATTTTACATCTTTTAAAACTTTCATTATTCAATTTTTAACTGGTAAATATCGAACACGATAGTTATTATCTTTGATTGTAATAATTACTCCATTTTCTAATATATTTTGACATTCTTGTAAAACAGGATTTAATTTCGATAAAACATAATCAGGATTGGCTTTTTCTAATCTAAAAATAATCACACTGGGCAAAGAATCACCGCTAAAAGCTAACAATTCTCCAAAATCTAAATCAAAAGTTAAAATTATTCTTCCTTCATCTTTTGCTTTGAGAATAATATTTTCATCAGGGAGTTTTTATAATTTCTCATCTCTGAGATGTATGGCATCATAACCATAATTTCGCAGAGTCTTGATAACAGTTTGAGAGACTCCCATATCCCCTAAAAATTTCATGCCACTTTCTCCTCAAAACTATAAACTTTTTCATCGGCTAACAAAGAGGCATAATTAAGGGATGCTTGAATATCGCCTAATTCTAAGTCTGGATATTCTGTTAAGATTTCATCGATCGACATATCACTAGCCAACAATTTTAACACTAAAGCGACTGTAATGCGCATTCCTCGAATACAAGCCCTTCCGCCCATAATTTCAGGGTTAAAAGTGATTCTTCCTAAGATAGTTTTTGTATTTTCCATCGTCTTCTATTTGATTGAGATTATTATATTCCATTATATTGGATTACTTTTTTAATATTTATAAATCTTTAATTTTTCAAAGACTTCATTAACTCATCTATGTCTAAAAAAAGTTTAATTTCCCTTCTTTATAGCTTTCTTTACTAATTAAATAATTATGGTAAATTTCTTCTCTTTTATCTTCGCTTAGATAATGTTCAATGAGTTATTTTATCTCATTTTTTTCTTCATTAGATAGTTTTTTTACGGCTTCTACAACGTCACTAAAAGTCATATTATTTAATAATTATCTGATTGATTAATGGTTAATATTATAAAATATAAGAACTAGGAGTTACGCACTCTTATAATTAAATAATAAAGATCGATAATTTAGTATTTTAGGGGAAAAAACCATCATTGAAGGAATTTGTTAAAATGATCAATTATAGTCAGTATTAATTTAAGCAAAAAATGGTTAGTACAATCAGACAAAAAGCCATCGTAGGCAAAAATGGCAAAATAGAAATTTCTCAAAGTCAATTTAAAGAAGGTGCTTCTGTCGAAGTTATTATCGTCAATAACTCTACGGAAATTGAAGATGAAACCACTTATTTATTAAAATCAGAAGCCAATAAAAAACAGTTATTAGAGTCGATCGAAAATGTAAAACAGGGAAAAATTGTGTCGATAAATTTAGAAGATTATGAGGAAAATAACCTTTGAAATTAACGCATTTGAACAATTTAATTATTGGGTAAATACGGACAAGAAAATATTTAAAAAGATTTTATTATTACTAAAAGATACACAAAAAAATCCTTTTACTGGATTGGGTAAACCAGAACCTTTAAAACATGACTTACAAGGATATTGGTCAAAATCAAAATATTTATAACAGATTATGTTAAAGAGTTCGATCGAACTTATAATTAAATGAGCTAGTATAAAATAGTATTACAGAGTTAGAAAATGATAAGAAAAATAAATGGAATTAAAAACTAGAATATGGGAAACGGTGGAAAAAATGCCCGTGTCTCTCCAAGTCGAATTATTACATTATGCAGAGTATCTTCAAGAAAAATATCGTCAAGAAAATTCGACACAAGATAACTTGATGATTAAAAGTCAAATAGACAAATTAAAAGATACTGCTAAAGAATCTTTAGAAGATATTGAAGAAGAAGATTTTTTTTCTTTAGCAGGTTTATGGGAAAATAGAGAAATTTCGAGCGAATTAATTCGTAAACAAGCATGGTTGGACAGAAATAAATGATACTCTGTGATACAAATATTTTGATAGAGTTGTATAAAAATAATCCTCAAGTTATTGGTGAATTAAATCAAATTGGAGTCAAGAAATTGGCTATTAGTATTATTACTCAAAGCGAGTTATACTATGGTGCTATTAAGAAAGCGGAGTTAAATAAAATCAAAAAACATTTAACATCAATTCGTATTTTACCCATTGACTTAAAAGTGTCAAATCAATTTATCCAACTAATGGAAACATACTCTCTCAGTCATAAACTAAGTATTCCAGATGCTTTAATTGCTTCAACCGCTTTAATTTATCAATTCGATTTATACACCCTCAATCAAAAAGATTTTCGTTTTATCGAAGGCTTAAAATTATATCAATCAATTAAATAATGTAGCTTTGAGAAGCTAGATGCAAAACAACAAACCTATTCTAATAAAAGTTTGATTATTTAGTCTTATTTTCTCTAACTTCTTTTACTAAAGATACAATTTCTTCCATTGATAATTGTTTTTCATCTTCTCCTAATTTATCTATTTTTTGCCATAAATTATTAAGAGTTTTTTGTGGTTTTACTAACTCTTTAATATACTGATATAATTCTGCTAATTTATCTTCGGGAATGTTATCAATTTCTGCTTTAATTAAATCTACGATCAACATAAAATACCTAAAACTAAAGTTAATATACACATAAAATTATAACAAAATTAAATCTGCAAATAAATTATTAATCTGCAAAACATTTTCAACAATCGATCTTAACACATTAACCACCACACTATTTCCGAATTGTTTATAAGCAATATTGTTACTATTACTAATAATAAAATCATCAGGAAAACCCATAATTCTGGCACATTCTCTCGGTGCTAATTTTCGGATTTTACCATTAATTAAATAAATACCAGTTTTTGCACCAATACCCCCACCATAAGCAGATAATGTGATAGCATGACCAAATTGATGATAAATTCTTTCACCCTGTCCACCCTTATTAATCATACCAATTCTAATCGGTTTTTGGGGATAATTACCTAAAATATCTCTAGTTATTTCTAAATTTTTGTTAATTTTTATATCACTTCTATTAATTATAAAATCTTTAGTTTCTGAATCATCTAAACAGAAGTCAATCAAACTTGTTGCCTGACTATAACTATTAGGAAAAGTAAAGTTTTTTACTTTTAAATCTTTTCTAAACCCTAAAATATAAATTCTTTCTCGCTTTTGAGGTACACCAAAATTAGAAGCATTTAATACTTGATAAAAAACATCATAACCAATCTCATTTAAAGTATTTTCTACAACTTTTAACGTTTTACCCTCATCATGCCTAGCAAAATTTTTCACATTTTCTAAGATTAATAATGATGGTTGATGATATTTAGCAATTCTCACTATATCAAAAAATAAAGTCCCCCTAGTATCATTAAATCCTAATTGTTTACCAGAAATACTAAAGGCTTGGCAAGGAAAACCTGCACACAAAATATCATGACGAGGAATCTCATTTTCGGGGATTATTGTTATATCTCCTTCGGGTAAAATACCATAATTTTTTAAGTAAATTTCTTGACAATGTTTATCCCATTCGGAAGCAAAAACACACTTAGCAGAATAATAACTCAATGCTTGATGAAAACCGCCAATTCCAGCGAATAAATCAATAAATTTTACATCTTTTAAAACTTTCATTTATTCATTTTTAACAGGTAAATATCGAATACGATAATTCTTATCTTTGATAGTAATAATTGCACCATTTTCTAATATATTTTGACATTTTTGCAAAACAGGATTTAATTTCGATAAAACATAATCAGGATTGGCTTTTTCTAATCTAAAAATAATCACACTGGGCAGAGAATCACCGCTAAAAGCTAATAATTCACCAAAATCTAAATCAAAAGTTAAAATTATTCTTCCTTCATCTTTTGCTTTGATGATAATATTTTCATCAGGGAGTTTTTGTAATTTCTCATCTCTGAGATGTATGGCATCATAACCATAATTTCGCAGAGTATTGATGACAGTTTGAGAGACTCCCATATCACCTAAAAATTTCATGCCACTTTCTCCTCAAAACTATAAACTTTTTCATCGGCTAACAAAGAGGCATAATTAAGAGAGGCTTGAATATCGCCTAATTCTAAGTCTGGATATTCTGTTAAGATTTCTTCGATCGACATATCACTAGCTAACAATTTTAACACTAAAGCGACTGTAATGCGCATTCCTCGAATACAAGCCCTTCCGCCAATAATTTCAGGGTTAAAGGTGATTCTTCCTAAGATAACTTTTGTATTTTCCATCGTCTTCTATTTGATTGAGATTGTTATACTCCATTATATTGGATTAAATAAGATTACAAAATGATGCAGTGCGATCGAACTTATAATTCAATGAGTTAATATTAAAATATAGTCTTAAAGAGTTAGAAAATGATGCGAAAAATAAATGGAATTAAAAAGTAAAATATGGGAAACAGTGGAAAAAATGCCAGTGTCTCTCCAAGCCGAATTATTACATTATGCAGAGTATCTTCAAGAAAAATATCATCAAGAAAATACGACACAAGATAATTCTGGTGTTAAAAATCGAATAGGGATATTAAAGGGTACATTTGTTTTACCATTAGCTGATGATTTCGATGAATCCTTAGAAGATTTTGAGGAGTATATGCTATGAAAGGCTTACTTCTAGACACTCATGCTTTTATTTGGTTATCAGAGGATGATCCTAATTTACCACAAAAAGCTCGATCACATATTCAAGAAGCAGAGACAGTTTATCTTAGCATTGTCAGTCTTTGGGAAATTGCCATTAAGATCAACATTGGTAAATTATCTCTTAAAAAAACTTATCAACACATTGAAATCGAACTCAAATCATCGGATATTCTTATATTGCCAATTTCAGTAGGTGATACTCAGGCGATTTGTAATTTGCCATTGTATCATAGAGATCCATTCGATCGAATGTTAATTGTTCAAGCAATAGAAAGAGACTTAATTTTAATCAGTAGAGATAGTAAATTTGATCTTTACCCTATTCAGAGATTATGGGAGTAAAATTTTTTTGAATATGATCAAAATTATCCCATAATATCGGTGGGTGAACCTAGACGCAACCTAACACAGAAACTAATTAAACAGTAACCCCCTCCAATTCATCCTCCGTCATCTCATAAAGACTCTTGATTTTCTCCAACTTCTCCTCATCCGCATCCCAAAAACCGCGCCCATTCGCCTCCAACATTCTCCCCACAATATTACGGAAGGCTTCGGGATTTGCTTCCCTCAACTTATTCGCCATGTCCTGATCTAATACATAAGTATCAACCGCTTGATCATATACCCAATTATCGGTAAAATCCGTTGTGCCTCCCCAACCGATTAAAGCCGTCATCCGTTGGGATATTTCGTAAGCACCGCCAGAACCCTGATCAGCCATAGCTTTCGCCCATTTGGGGTTAAGTAACTTAGTGCGATATTCCATCCTTAAAACCTGCTCCAATTTACGGGGAGTGGTATCCTTAGAGAAACTTTCCACAAAACTAGCCGTTACTTTCTTACCGCTTTGTTTTTCAGCCGATCGTTTCAAGCCTCCTGTGTTAGCATAATATTCTTGAATATCCGTCAAACCATATTCAACAGAATCGATTTCCTGCACCACCGTAGCGCTAGTTTCTAATAGTTTATCTAAAATTTCGGGGCGAGTTTGCCCTTTATCCTTTCTACCGTAGCTGAAAACATTGCGACTTTTCCATGTATCCGCTAACTCATCCCCTGAATCCCAGTTTCCATCCACAACTTGATCGTTTACTAATGAGCCAAAATCACCGCTAGGATTAGAAAACAGTCGTGCGGAGGGGTTATCTATACCTTTTTCCTTTAATTCAAGATAATGTTTGCGAATAAAGTTATTTTCGGGAGATTCATCTGCGATCGAAGCACGGTAAAATAAATCATCCAACAATTCGATAATATTCAAAAAAGTATCTCGAAAAATTCCCGATAAATTGCCTAAAACATCGATGCGGGGATGTCCGACTTTTTCTAAGGGCATTAACTCATATCTAACTATGCGCCCTGTGCCTTCTTTAACAGGCTGTGCACCTACCAATTCCAATAAAATGCCGATCGACTCCCCCTTAGTCTTAATGGCATCTAAACCCCATAACATGACGGCTACAGTCTCAGGATAACTGCCGTTTTCTGCTAAATTTTGCTCAATAATCTTCTTACCAATTTCTCTACCCCGTAAATATGCACCCTGAGAAGGCATCCGATAAGGGTCTAATGCGTGTATGTTACGCCCCGTAGGTAGTACTCCTGCTCCATCTCTGAGTAAGTCACCTCCGGGCGCAGGGGGGATATATTCACCGTTTAAACCTCTTAATAAGTTAGTCAATTCGTCTTCTGTCTGCATTAACAAGTCAGTAATTAGCTGTTGTTGTGCAAAACGTTGCTTTAATTCTTCCTCTTTTTCGGCTTTTTTCTCCACTCTGGCGAATAAGTCACTATTGTTTAACTCTTGAGAGAAGTTTTGTTGACTATAAGTATCATTAAAATAAGCCTCAAGGTAAGATTGCAGTTGCTCTTGATTCGGTTTTTCTCCTAAAATGTGTAAACCAGAGGAAAATAATCTTTGCTCGACAATTTGCAAATAGTCGTAAATTTGCACAAAATAATCGTTGAGTGCTTGTTTACTGAATAATTTAGCATTGTCAGCAGTAAACTCAATACCAGACTTTTCTCCTTCGCTAAATTTGCAATCTTTATATAAACCACTATCGACTATTTTTTGGACAATATCCCCTTTTAATAGCTGATTTTTCTCAGTATCTTCTCGATACTCGTTAATTAACTCTTTTAATGCCATTAACTCTTTATATAAACCCGCCCTACCGTAAGGAGGCACGTTATGAGAGATAATCACACCATAACCCCTTCTTTTTGCCAACATGGATTCACTGGGGTTGTTAGCGGCGTAAATGTAGAGATTAGGAATATCGCCTAATAGTACATCTGACCACGAATAACCCGTATTACCTAAAGGATTACCGGGCAACCATTCTACAGTGCCGTGCATTCCAAAGTGGATAATCGCATCGGCTTGAAAGTCGTTTTGCAACCATTTATAAAAGGCTGTGTATTGAGGATGGGGTGTTAAATCTTTTTCAAACATAAGCCTCATGGGATCACCCGCTATACCGAGAGGAGGTTGTACTCCAATCCAGACGTTACCGAGTTGAATACCGCCGATTTGAAATTTATCACCGATGGTTTTAATCCCTGTTTGAGTGAGATTTCCCCATTGTTTTTGGATTTTATTTATTAGTATATACCCTAACCATCGATCGAGAGTCTTCACATCAACGGTATTTAATCCCCCCGACTCTGTCTCCCCCCTTAATAAGGGTAATCTCCCCGACTCCGTCTCCCCCCTTAATAAGGGTAATCCCCCCGACTCCGTCTCCCCCCTTAATAAGGGGGGTTGGGGGGGATTCTTTTTCCCTGAATAGGAAATAAAATCATCGGCAGTTTTGACTTGTTTAAGAATTTCCTCGCCGTCTTCGGGAATATTATCAATGTTATAACCTTCTTCCTTCAATGCCGTTAGTAATTTTTGCAGAGATTTAGGTACATTTAATAAAGCGGCTGTGCCAGTTGCACCGTATCCGGGGGGAAAACCATACAATATAATAGCAACCTTTCGATCGAACTTCTCCTTTCTTCTTAACTTAATCCAATTATTGACTCTACCAGTAAGACGCTTAACCCTTTCAGGAATAAGGTATATATCTTCCCCTACTAAACCACCTAATGGGATAGTGTCGATCGAACCATCTAATTCAGGTAAAGCGTATAATACCACACTTTGCAAACCACCGATGCCCTTTCTCACCCATGAATGAATATCTTGGATTAACAGAGGCGCAGCGACGATGTAGGGAATATTTTTAGCCGTTAAGATACGTTTTGCCACTTCTACCTGTCTTCCAGCTTCCATACTACCAGCAGGACCACCCACCAAAGGAAAACCGATGGTAGAGATAACCGCATCAACTTTCACTGCATCCTTAGATAACGAGAGAGTTTCATTAATACCCTGACTACGTTTTTCTTGTTCATAATCTGTTGTCATCCAATCTCTTACAGCCACATGACCTTCAACACCATTGATGAAAATAGGAAGGGGAATCAATCCTGCTTCTTCAAAGTAGCGAATCAGTTGAGGAATATAAGACAGTTTGCTGATAACGTGCTTACGATATAACAATATACCAACAACAGGAGTTAACTCCCCTTTTGTTAAGTCTCCCGAATTTTTCTCCCCCCTTACTAAGGGGGGTTGGGGGGGATCATTCCTCAAATACCAATTAAGATATTCACTAGGAGAAGTAAAATAACCCTCATAGTCGGGATGAAGTAAACCCATGTTAGGAGTTTCTATGACAGGAGGAATTTCTGATACCTTTAAACCGAGATAATTTTCTGCAAGATACCAACACATCGAAGCCACATTATCAACTCCTCCTGCATTCCAATAACCGTAAATAATTAACCAGTTACGCAAATCTTGGACTTTTTTAACGGGAATGTACTTTAATAATTTAGGTCCTGTTTTTAAGAAACTAATATATCCTGCTAACTTATCTTCTTCTTTACTATTGGTAAACTTACTCAAGATGAATTGTACAGGTTTAGGCATCCCTTTAGGCTTATCCCCGATCGAAAATTTGCCTATTTGAGTCAAACTCATTAATTCTAAAGCCGACTCGAAAACCAGACGAATGGGAATATGACTCACTTTTTCCCTTAACCACATTACTTGATCATAGTCGAAAAGCAAACTAGCAAAGAAAACATCAGCAGTTTGTAAGGCAGATTCGACGTTTTCCCTTTGAGTATTAATATCCGCATCGGTGAAAACGATAACTTCTAAACCTTCACAGCGAGATGTAGCGAGAATCGCTGATTGCCGGTATAAACTACTGTTAAATGTCTCAAATCCTGTTATTAATACTATACGTTTCATCGTCTTTGCTTTCTAACTTTTGTTAAGAATTGTAAACTATTCTAGCATGGTAATTAAAAACCTTCTATTTCTCTTACTTTTCATGGAATCAATAACATTTTTTATCTCACGCAAAGACGCAAAGTCGCAAAGGTGAATCTTCCCTTAGAAAATAAAGACTAGGATACTTTTACCATAAGTTTTATTTTTGTATCGTAAAACAAGCATCTTGTTTGTACTTGTACCATTACTATATCAATGCAATCAGCACTCAATTATAGTAATTTTTAAGAGAGTTTTTTAATTCTTAATTCTTAATTCTTAATTCTTAATTACAATGGTTAATCGTCGTTTTTTTCTTTGTTTAACATCCCTAATAGCAACGTATACTTTCTCCTCAAAAAATTTAGCTAATAATATCAATAAAGCTAAGGGGAAAATTATTATTATAGGTGCTGGAATAGCAGGATTAACAGCAGGTAAAACTTTGCAAAATCAAGGTTTTGAGGTAATCTTATTAGAAGCAAGAAATCGTATTGGTGGACGTTTATGGACAAGTAAAAAATGGGATAATGCTTCGGTAGATATGGGGGCTTCTTGGATTCATGGAAAGCAAGGTAATCCCATTACAAAATTAGCTAATTCTATTAATGCTCAAGTTTTTCCTACTAAGAGTGAAAAAGCTATTATATACGATCTTAATGGCAAAATAATTACAGAGGATAAAGAAGAAAAATTAGATAAATTAGCTCAGAAAATAGAACAAATTATTATTAAAATTCAGAATAAATATAATGACGATATTTCTTTGCAAAAAGCCTTAGAAAAAGAACTAAATTGGCAACAATTATCCAACTCAGATAAAGACTATTTTAACTTTTTATTTAACTATAATATTGAGCTAGAATACGCAGCCGATATATCTCAACTTTCCGCTTTCTATTTTGATGATGGTAAAGCTTTTGATGGTGATGATTTACTCTTTCCTAAAGGTTATACTGTTATCAGTGATTATTTAGCTAAAGGATTGAATATTAGACTTAATCATAAAGTAGTTTCGATCGAATCTAATAATCAGGGCGTAAATGTTATTACTAATCAAGGCAATTTTCAGGGGGATAAAGTCATTGTCACTTTACCATTAGGAGTTTTACAAAAAAATATCGTTAAGTTTTCTCCTCCTTTACCAGAGAAAAAATTAGGGGCAATTAATCAATTAGGTATGGGAGTTTTAAATAAATTATACTTACTTTTTCCGAAGCCATTTTGGCAAAAAAATTACCATTGGATAGGGAAGATTTCAGATAAAAAAGGACAATGGAGTGGATGGGTTAATCTTGAATCGGCACTAAAAAAACCAATATTATTAGGATTTAATGCGGGAAAATTCGGGAAAGAAATAGAGTCATGGAGTGATGAAAAAATTGTCGCTGATGCCATGAAAAATTTACGGCAAATTTACGGCAATTCTATTCCCCAACCTATAGATTATCAGTTAACCCGATGGAGTCAAGATGCTTTTAGTTTTGGTTCTTACTCTTATTATGCCATTAATTCTACACCAAACCATCGTCAGGAATTAGCTAAACCCATTAATCAACAAGTTTTTTTCGCAGGGGAAGCCACTTCTGTCGATTATCCTGCCACTGTACATGGTGCTTATCTTAGCGGATTGCGCGTCAGTCAGGAAATTATCGCTCATCAATAATTCATAATTCATAATTTATCCATGAAACCATTAGCAGAAGACTCGATTTTCTCTCCTGATAGCTAACATAGTTATATCATCAAACTGATCTGCTGTGCCGATATGTTCTAATACACTGTCTTTTATGGTATTGACTAATAATTGAGCCGAATTAAAGGGTTGCTCTAAAATGGCATTTAACCTTTTATCATGGTAAAATTCTTTGGTGATCGATCGAGCATCCGTGACACCATCAGTATTGCCAAATAGTATATCTCCTTGCTCAAGGTAAATTTGTTTACAGTTAAACACCATATCAGGCATCATACCCACAGCAGGTGCGATCGAACTAAGCTCATGTTTTCTGTTACCATGGGAATCAGTGATAATTAACGATTCATGCCCTCCATTAATGTAGGTTAATAATCCAGTATCAGGATTTAAAATGCCCATAAACATTGTCGCAAACATTCCTAAATCACCATGATTATCCGCAACATAATTATTCGTTAAACTCACGGAATTAAGCGCGTTTAAGTGGATAAAATTCGTTTCCATATCATCACTTATCCATCCCGTTTCTAAGGGTTTATGAGTAGATAATATCTCATTTATATCTCCTTCGATCGAAATTTGATGAGAAAAAATCCGAATTAAACTACGAAAAAGTCCCATAAATAATGCCGCACCAACTCCCTTATCACACACATCAGCTAAGACTAAAACAACGTGATTATTAGGCAATAAAAAAGTATCGTAAAAATCTCCTGCTACTTGACGGGCAGGTTTAAAGAAACTAGCTATTTCCCATTGAGGAATTTGTAAGGGTTTAAGGGGTAAAAAGTTTAACTGCATTTCTCGCCCTTTATCTAATTCATTATTTAATTTTTTGACATATTCGATTTCTCTATCCCTCAGAATTTTCTTTTCTAAAGATGTATCAACTCTCGCTTTTAAAAGGGTTTTATTAAAAGGTTTTGGTAAATAATCTTCTGCCCCAATTTCAATGCAACGAATAATATTTTCTACTTCATCAAGGGCTGAAATCATAATGACAGGAATATGTTTTTTCTTGGGATTTTCTTTAATATTTTTTAATGCTTGATAACCGTCAATTTCTGGCATCAATAAGTCTAAAAGAATCAAATCATAGTCTTTTTTATCAATCATTTCAAGGGCTTCTTTCCCATTAATTGCCGTAGAAACAGTATAATTTTCTTTGGTTAATAAAGTATAAAGTAAATCTCGATTATTTTGGTTATCATCTACTACTAAAATATGTCCAGTCAGAGCATTTTTTTGATTTTCTAAGGATAATTTAGGGTATCTAACTTGGATAAAATTATCTATAGGAACATGGGATAAATTTTCTGTTTCATCAATTGGTAAAAAGTTTAATTCTTGAATATCAATAAACAATGCTTTCAGATGAATCCCTGATTTATAGACTCTATTAATGTCCACGATAAAGTCTTCATTGTCGAACACTTCTAATTCGTTTTTTAACAGATTACAGTTACTAATAATATCGGTAATTAAGGGATTCGTCGCTATTTTTAAATTTAATAAATTTTCTACTAAAATATTTTTTGATTGACTACCATATTGATCATTTAATAATTGATTAATTAGTCTTAATACTTCTTTTCCATTGCTTTGAATATCGTTTAATTTATTTATGGAATCTTCTACACTTTCTCCATGGGATTCTTGTAAAGTTACATCATCTTCTAATTCTTCTAATAACATTTCACTATAACCTAAAATCGCATTAATAGGAGTGCGTAAGTCATGCCTTAAATTTGCTATAAATGAGGAATCGATCGTAATGTTTTCGGTATTATTAATATCAGTCATAGTTTTAGTTTTTAAAAGAGAAAAAAGAATGAGAAAATTAGGTACTAAGATTTAAGTTTTCAAAATCTTAGTTGAGGGTTTTTAACTTAAAAAAGATTGAATTTTACCGAGCAATCTTGGTAATTCGATGGGTTTTGTATCATAATCATCGCATCCTGCCGCTAATGCTTTTTCATAATCACCTTGCATAGCGTGGGCGGTTAAAGCAATAATAGGAGTAGCTTTTGTTTCTTCTTGTTGTTTTAAATGGGTTGTGGCAGTCCAACCATCCATAACTGGTAAACTCATATCCATTAAAATCAAGTCTGGTTTTTCTGACATGGCTTTTTCTACCCCTTCTCCACCGTCAACGGCAATAATTATTTCATAACCCTTGCGTTTTAAGCGACGAGAAAGCATATCTCGATTCATCTCATTATCTTCGACTAAAAGAATTTTATACATAATTTTAGGGAATCAAAAAATTAAACAATCATATTTGGTTTTTCTAATTTTATTATGCTAACAGTACTTATTTGATTTATGAAAATTTTAGGAGTGTTGCTGATAACATAATTTTTGATTTGCGATCGATCGTTCACTAGATCACTGTACAATAGATAGCGATATTCATAAAAGGAATTGTTGACGAAAGTGAAAGTTTTAGTTGTTGGTAGCGGTGGTAGAGAACACGCTTTGGCATGGAAATTATTACAATCTAATCAGGTTGAAAAAGTTTTTTGTACTCCGGGTAATGGTGGCACTGCTGTATTAAAAAATTGTGAAAATATCTCGATCGAAGTAGATGATTTTGAGAGTATATTAAAGTTAATTCAAGCAAATTCGATCGAACTGGTGGTAGTAGGACCCGAATTGCCTTTATCATTAGGTATCAGTGATTATTTACAATCCCATAATATCAAGGTTTTTGGACCAAATCAACAGGGCGCAACCATTGAAGCGAGTAAATCATGGGCAAAAGATTTAATGATAGAAGGGGGGATTCCTACCGCTAAATCTGCTACTTTTACCGATAAACAAGAGGCAAAAAATTATATTCGTCAACAAGGCGCACCGATTGTAGTTAAAGCCGATGGCTTGGCGGCAGGAAAAGGTGTCGTGGTAGCAATGGACGAGGAAGAAGCCTTAAACGCTGTGGAGGAACTTTTTACCCAAAACTTTGACAAACTGGTCATAGAGGAGTTTCTAACGGGGCAGGAGGTATCAATTTTAGCTCTGACAGATGGAGTCACAATCCGTCCTTTAATCCCTTCTCAAGATCACAAACAAATCGGAGAAGGTGACACGGGAGCAAATACTGGCGGTATGGGAGTTTATGCCCCAACCCCTATCGTGGATTCGATTTTGCTCGATCGAATTACTAAAGAAATTTTAGAACCAACCTTACACACATTACAAAAACGAGGTATCGACTATCGGGGGGTATTATACGCAGGATTGATGATTACTCCTGAAGGTGAACCTAAAACTTTGGAGTTTAATTGTCGTTTTGGCGATCCAGAAACTCAAGCAGTATTACCCATGTTAAAAACTTCTTTAGTAGATATATTATTAGCTTGTACTCAACAAAAATTAGCTGATTTACCGCCCTTTGAATGGCATGACGGTAGTGCTGTTTGTGTGGTGATGGCTGCGGGGGGTTATCCTGCTAGTTATGAAAAAGGGAAAGTAATTACAGGTATTGCTGATGCTGAAGCCCTCGGAGCGACTGTGTTTCATGCAGGTACTAAATTATTAGGTGATGATATTGTTACCGATGGTGGTAGAGTTTTAGGGGTAACTTGTATTTCTGAAGATTTCAAGAGTTCGATCGAAGCCACCTATAACGCCGTCCAGAAAATTCATTTTGAGAATATGTACTATCGCCGAGACATCGGGCATCGAATTAAGAATTAAGAATTAAGAATTAAGAATTAAGAATTAAGAATTAAAGGTGTCAATCAATAGCACGCCGTGTAATGAATTACACGTCTAATAGTTTTTCGTTCAATAAATTGAACTTTAAATCTGTACTTTAGACTAAATGAAAAATTACACTACCAGTAGTGTATCTAAACGATAAGTTGTGGCTTAAAAACGCTACCTATAACATTAGTCTAAAGTAGAATTAAATTTTTCAAGGGGTTAATATTATTCATTATTCATTATCCATTATTCATTACTCATTACTCATTACTCCCTCTTAACCAAAAATTTGAAAATGAAACAGCTCTGTGATAAGAGGGGGAAACTCACAAGGGTAGATTTTTTACAATCAGATTCTGGTGAAGGTGCAGACTTGCGAAGACAAGGTAGGAAAGTCGAATAGGAGGAAAGAATTAATAGTATTCAAGAAGTATTAAGAGCAAGAGGAGGCTATGGTTTATAATACCATTAGATGTAAAGTGATCAATTATTTTGAATAGAAAATATTTTGCTGTGAAAATTTAACTATAATTTAATTATTTGGGAGAGAGTAACGTTATTATTATGATGATTTCTGATTTAAAACACGGTTTATTCAAGTACGATGTGAAAGATTATTACGCCATTTTAGGAGTACCCGTTTCTGCAACGCCGAAAGAGATTAGATTGCGTTATCTCAAAATTGCTTATCAGCTTCACCCCGACACGAATCGTGCTGAAACAGAAGCCGACAAGAAAAAAGCTAGTACCATTCTTTCTAAATTGGTGAATCCTGCCTATGAGAATTTGTATAAAGATAATTTACGCAAAGAGTGTCAACTGATTTTTTCCGAAGTAGCTCGTAGATTAGCGACAGATCAGTATAAAATTACTATTGGGAGTGAAACAGGCAAAAAACTATTACAGGAAGAAAAAAATATAGATAAGATATATCTCGATACCCTTGAAAAACTAGCACCTGAGCAATATTTAGATTTAGACAAATTAGCTATCAAAATTGGGTTGATAAGTGAACTTAATATGGTTTATTTGATGCGTCAAAAAAATCCTAATTTTAATAAAGGTGCATCCAGTCAACCTCAAGCTAGTCAACCTCAAATAGTGATGAGTGAGGGTGCTATCAGTCAATCTCCCACTCCCAACTCTTCCGTAAATAACAATCCACCTGTTTCGGATAATCCTCCCAAAGTAACGGTTTCTCGTCTTGATAAATTGATTGAATCCGCTAAACAACACGCCGAAAATGATAATTATGAGCAAGGGATTATTGATTTAAGGGAAGCCGTAAAAATTGATCCTAATAGTAGTACTGCTCATGCACTACTAGGTTCTTTGTATCTCAAACAAAATAACGCTACCTATGCCAAAATTCATATAAACAAAGCCATGACTCTCAATGGGAATGATCCTATTGCTATTCAAGCACAAAAAGAACTTAAAGAGTTAGGCAAAAAAGATAAAGGCGGAAGCACTACGGCAAAAACTGCCAAAGCAAGTGGTAAACCTGCGGATAAATCGAAAGATAAGGGTAAAGACAAATCTAAATCTAAGGATGGCAAAAAAGAAGCCCCTAAAATTTTTGGTATTCCTTTATGGTAAGTTACGAAGTATCTAAGTTTATCGGAAGTAATTAGGGTTTGCTGAAAAAGTATTTTGGATGGGGAAGGGTTGAACTATTTTCAACCCCTACAGTCTTTTTAAGTTAGGAATGAGGATTTAGGGTTTGCTGAATAAATCAAAAGGTTATTAAAATCAATGCTTTAGGCACACTATATTCATAAAAAAGTGCGAATTTTTGGCAATTTTTACTCAAAAACAGGGCATTTTAAATCTGATTATTCACAATACACCTGTGTATTTGTTGAAGAGATAACGCTTCAACACCTTGATTTTTCATTCTTTAACCTAACACCTGATACCTGATACCTGATACCTGATACCTGATACCTACCCTCATCAAAATACTTTTTCAGCACCCCCGATTTAATAAAATAGTCAATTTACGCACTTGTACCAAAAACCGAGAGATGGAGATTCAGTGGCACAAGCTGATATGCCTGTATTAACAAATTGAAGTATATTAATATTGATTCTCGATCGATTTACTCGCAATTTGCGCTAAATAGAAACAAAGAATAGCATTAACTAACAAGAAAATTTGAGAAGCTAAACCATAACCAAAACCCCATACTAAGGGATTAGTAAAGGCAGTAATGGTTAAACAAGAGGCGACTCCTAAAGTAAGTCCGATCGAAACCCATTTTAAGATAGGATGACTAAGGAATAAGACGATTAAAATAACAGGAATCAAGGCACTAGCAAAGAGAGGATTTAAGCTAGTTGTACCCATTACCACATTACCTAATTCTGGCACAGAACTACCCATTAAACGAAAAGGCCATTGAGGCAAATCGAAGATATATAATCCTTGTAGGAAAAATAAACCACTGCTTCCCGTAACTAAACCCGTGGCTAAACTGAGGTTAAAGGTAAGATAGTTGCGTAAAAACCACGCTAATAAATATGAACCTAAAACCATACCCAATTTAGGTAATAAGGTAATTGTGCCACCGTCTAACCAAAAGCCGGGGTTTAAGTAACCACTATTTTTAAGCCATCTTAAGAAGTCTCTGGGGGTGATTTTGCCTTTGAGGGCTAATTTTACCGCTTGTCCTGCATCTAACTGTCCTGCGCCATAATGATTTAATGGGTCTTTTTCGATTTTACGAGCAGATTTGATTAAAATTTCCCTCACTTCGTCGGGATTTTCCACACCAGTGGCTTTAACTAATGCCGCTACCCCTGCAACGTGGGGAGAAGCCATACTTGTACCCTGAAAACCCATGAAACTAGGTTGATTATCAATGATGGTTTCCTGTAAAATTTTGCCTGTTTCACTACCTCCGGGGGCGCTAATATCCACTCCTGCACCGAAATTAGAATAGGGTGCTTTATTACCTACGGAATCGGTAGCTGAAACGCTTATTACTTGGGGATAACGCGCTGGAAATGAGGCACTATTGCGATTTTCATTACCTGCGGCGGCGATAATAACTACTCCTTTATCATGGGCGTATGTAAGGGCATCTCGCATTAATTGGCTATCTCCTCCTCCCCCTAAACTCATATTGATAACATCGGCTTTGTTATCTGTGGCAAATTTAATAGCCTCGGCTATATCTGCAACTGTACCTCCATTTACTCCTAATACTTTTAAGGGCATGATTTTTGCTTTATAGGCAATTCCAGCAACTCCATAACCGTTATTGGTGGATTGAGCGATCGTACCTGCAACATGAGTACCATGTCCTACATCGTCATAAACATCGGTTTTATTGTTAACAAAATCATAACCTTCCACAAACTCGGTTTGTTCTAAATCGGGTACTTTTGTTACTCCTGTATCGATGACAGCAACGGTGACACCTTCTCCTTTGGTTTCATCCCACGCTTGTTCTACATTGATACTGCGTAAATTCCATTGTTGAGTATATTGGGGATCGTTGGGGGTTTCTAAACTATGATAGATATAGTTAGGCTCAATATATTCTATGGATTTTTTGAGGTTCGATCGAGCTATTTTTTTGAGGGTATTTTTATCTCCTTCTACAATATAAACCCTTTCGGGTTCTGAAAAAATGCTATTTAGTATCGGTATTTCTTGCACTTTGGCGGCGATCGAACTGAGATTTTCTTCTAAGATATTAGTGGGAATATCCTGACGAAAGTTGATGATGATAGAGTTAAATTCCCCTTTGGTGGTTAACCCTTTGAAGGTGAATAAGGCAAACCCTAAACCGATTAAAAAGACACAGACAAGAAATAGTTTTTTCATAATGTTACTCAAGCTCGATCAAATTTCTATTTTATTCTAGCTCGATCGAACTTTTTTCAGAGTCAAAATTAGCTTAAAATAAAATTAACTTTTGCCATTTGCCTTTTGCCTACCTCCACCAATAATTTATCATACTCAAAGTCGAAGACCCATAATCATTGAGTATTTTACCATGAGTACAGTAACAGATAATGACTTAACATAGAAACAAAGTCAAAATTTCATTCTTGAATGTGCGTAAATAAAAATAAAATTGGGTTGAAATTTTTATAAAAAAGTTCAGATAGATTAAGTAAGTATGAATAGTTCGATCGAGCTTAACACAGATAACAATTATTGTGCCATCGCATTGGGAAGTAACTTAGGAGATAGTTTAAAGATTCTCAATGACACTGTTAACACGTTAGCAAATAGTGAAGGAATTGAGGTTATTTTGCGTTCTACATGGCATAAAACTAAGCCCATGGGTCCTGTTCAGCCTGATTATTTAAACGGTTGTATCGTCATTAAAACCAGCTATTCTCCCCATGAATTATTAAAGTATTTAGGCTCGATCGAATTAGAATTTGGGAGGGAGAGGAAAGAAAGATGGGGGGCGAGAACTTTAGATTTAGATATAATTCTCTATAATGATTTAGTAATCAAAACTGATGACTTAGAAATCCCTCATCCGAGAATGAGAGAAAGATTGTTTGTATTAATGCCATTGACAGAGATAGCATCTCAATGGATTGATCCCATAAGTGAATTAAGGATAAATCAACTTTTAGATTTATGTTTACAACAATAATTTTTATAGTTTTTTACTCGATAATTCCTTTTTCAGCATTTCTAATGAGGGAAACTTTTACTTCATCAATAGCATGATTTAACTGATTAATTTTTTCTTCTAAACTCATTCTAGTTTCCTCCATTTGATCATCATCAAAAGTAGAATATTTAGGATTTTTTACATTCATTTCATCATCCCAATTATTCTTCTTATCATTATTTTTATTGGCTATTACTGTACCAATTATACCACCGACTACACCGCCAATAATTGTACCTAGTATAAAACCACTGCCGAAATTATCTTTTTCACTCATAATTTTTATTTATTTTAAGATGTTAATCATTGATTGTTTAATTATAGGATGTATGTTGTTTGACTCAAAAACAAGTCTTTTGCGAGAAATATAATAATTCTCTTAATCATCTAATGTACCAAAAGCTCGATCGCCCGCATCACCTAAACCGGGTACAATATAACCAACATCGTTGACTTGTTCATCAATCATGGCGGTATAGATAGTTAAGCTAGGATAGTTAGCGCTTAATTTCTGTAAGGCTGGAGGCGCACTCACCACCGAAACGATACGGGTTAAGTCTGGATTGCCACCCCGTTTAACAATTTCTTCCATTGCTAACATAATAGAGCCTCCCGTTGCTAACATCGGATCTAAGATTAAAATACGAGTATCAGCTTCAAATTGTTTTGGTAATTTATTGAGATAACAACTTGCCTCTAAGGTTTCTTCGTTTCTGACTATGCCTAAGTGATAGGTTTTGGCTAAGGGTAATAGAGTTTGACTTCCTTCCCAAAGGGTTAAACCTGCTCGTAAAATAGGGATAGTGACGATCGAACTTTGAGGATTAATAAAAGTAGCAGAAGCTATACTTAAGGGGGTTTCGATTTGAGTGTCGAGGGTAGGCAACCATTCTCTAATTGTCTCATAGGTTAACCAACGTCCCAATTCCACCATAGCGGTTTTAAAAAGAGTTGGTGGAGTATTTTTATCTCTTGCGACTCCTAACCAATGTTTAATTAAAGGATGAGGGGGTACAAAAATTTTTAACTGCGGAGGCATTAACTTTTATCCTTTGGTGTCATAATAAATTCTCTAACGATTGTACATCGATCGAGGCTTTCTAGCTGACCATTAAGCGATCGCATCTTGTAATTGAGGATTACTATACCAACTATAAGCCCCCGTAGTAGCAGGAATTATAGCAAGTTCTTTTCGTACCTCATCTAAAGGATGTTCAAAATATTCCTCCCATTTAATCGGAAATAAAGGTTTTGCAGACTCCCCCATTTCTAAACCTTGAGATATTAACTTAAATTTATAACCTAAAGTTTTAATTTGATCTTCGGGTAAAGAGGTTTCAGAGATTAATTTATCAGACGCAAAAAAACTAATTAATAAAGATAATAAATCAATAAACAAAAAACCGGGGAAACGACTTTGGGCAACGGTGACAGAAATTACGCCTAATTCCCCAAAATTATTGAGACTAAATCCTGTTAAAATATGGTGAATATCGTGGGTTTTAAAGACTCGAAAATTGACATATTCTTCATCGCTCATTTCTGGTTTTGCAGAGGGATAAAATTGAGGATCGTAACCCATTGTACTCATTACTTTAGCATAAGTCCAACCAAGAGAATGTTTCGGCATAGCTAACATTGCATCTAAATCGTAGGGTAAACCAATATATCTTTCCTTAACTATTTCTGCTGAATTGGAGTCATTCATTACCGCCCTGACACACAATTCCATCGGTTTTGTGCCTAAAAATCGATCACTTACTTTAAAAGCACTACTAACATCTTGCACAGCACCTCCAGCAATTTTTACCAAATCAGCAAACTTCGCTAAATTTTCGGAGGATGTTATCTCGTTAATATAGTTAAAAGACATGATTCAACTTTGTAAAATTATTAGTCAAATTCTAACAATTTATCTGCCCTATAAATATTAAGATTTGTGGTTCTTCTACTTTGAGTATGGTAAATTATTGATGAAGGTAGGCAAAAGGCTTTGGGGCAAAGGCAATAGAGAATTTCAAAATTAATAGTTTATAAAAATTAAATTTTTATTTTGCTGTAAATCTTATTAAGTAATCACTAAAGAGTTTATTTTCTATTTATTTATCATAACTACTGTAGAAGAGCCTAAAATTTTAGGTGATGTAAAGGTGTCAGGTGTTAGCTCTTAGGTATTAGGTATTAGGTTAAAGAATTGATTAAAAATATATCTTAATTGATTTTTTTGTTTTCAATTCTTGGATTAAATAACATAATCTGCTAAACATTAAACCTGCTATCTGAAACCTACTTCAGTGGGTTATTCTTACATCGAACGGAGGTAGTTTGAGGCTAAATTAATGACATTTTGTTAAAAAAGATTAATAATTGATACAGATAACCAATAGATGAGATAAAATGCAGCCAACCGATCCAAATAAGTTTACTGAAATTGCTTGGGATGCCATTGTGCGATCGCAAGATATTTGTAAGGAGTTAAAAAATCAAAACTTAGAAGTTGAACACTTAATACTTGCCTTATTAGAAGAAAATACGATCGCCACAAAAATTTTTAGTCAAGCTAATATTGATATAAACCTTTTAAATAAGCAGTTACAGACATTTGCCACTCGTCAACCGAGAATGTTTAGTGTTAATCAGCTATATCTTGGGCGTAGTTTAGATTCTATGTTGGATAGAGCAGAAATTTGTCGAGAAAGTTGGCAGGATGAATTTATCGGTATTTCTCATTTATTAGTCGCCTTTTCTGATGATCAACGTATAGGCAAAAAAACTCTTAAAAGTTTCAATATCGATCCTCAAGATTTTCAAATCAAAGTCAAAGATTTTAAGCTCAAAATTGAGAAAGAAGAAGCAAACACGAGTGAACCAGAGGAAACTACCAAAAAAGAACCTCCTTTAACTAAATTTGGACGAGATTTGACTGAAGAAGCCAAAGACGGCAAACTTGATCCTGTTATTGGTAGGGATGATGAAGTTAGGCGCGTTATTCAAGTACTTTCACGTCGATCGAAGAATAATCCTGTACTAATCGGTGAACCCGGGGTAGGTAAAACCGCTATTGCTGAAGGTTTAGCCCAAAGAATTGTTAATGGAGATGTGCCAGAATCCTTGAAAAACCGTCAATTAATTTCCCTTGATATGGGCAGTTTAATCGCTGGTGCTAAATATCGAGGACAATTTGAGGAGAGACTTCGATCGGTATTAAAAGAGGTTATTAACTCCGATGGACAAATCATTTTATTTATTGACGAACTTCATACTGTAGTGGGTGCAGGTTCAAGGGAAGGAGGGGCAATGGATGCAGGAAACCTCTTAAAACCTTTACTAGCAAGGGGAGAATTGCGTTGTATCGGGGCGAGTACCCTTGATGAATACCGTAAACATATTGAAAAAGACCCTGCTCTTGAAAGACGTTTCCAACAAGTGTATATTAAACAACCTAGTGTCGAAGATACCATCTCCATTTTACGGGGTTTAAAAGAGCGTTATGAAGTCCATCACGGGGTGAAAATTACTGATTCTGCCTTGATTGCGGCGGCTACTTTATCTCATCGCTATATCACAGGTAGATTTTTGCCTGATAAAGCCATTGATTTAGTGGATGAAGCGGCGGCTAAGTTGAAAATGGAAATCACCTCAAAGCCTGTAGAATTGGAAGTACTCGATCGACGTTTGATGCAATTGCAAATGGAGCAGTTATCATTACAAGGAGAGGAAAAAAATGATAAATCTGCACAGGATAACCTAGAGCGCATCACTGCCGAAATAGATGATTTACAGATCAAACAACGGGAATTATCCTCTCAATGGCTCATCGAAAAAGAATTATTAGACGAAATTCATGCCTTGAAAGAGGAAGAAAAAGAGCTAAGATTACAAGTTGAACAAGCTGAAAGAGCCTATGATTTAAACACGGCGGCACAGTTAAAATATGGCAAGTTAGAGACATTACAGCACGATATTGAGAGTAAAGAAGCGAAATTGCTCGAAATTCAATCTCAGGAAAACGCTATGCTGAGGGAAGATGTCACCGAGTCAGATATTGCCGAAATTGTGGCAGGATGGACTGGAATACCTGTTAATCGTCTTTTGGAAACCGAGAGACAAAAATTATTACAATTAGAATCTCATCTGCACGATCGAGTCATCGGACAAAATGAAGCCGTAGCCATCGTTTCTGCCGCCATACGCAGGGCTAGAGCAGGAATGAAAGATCCCAGTCGTCCTATTGGTTCATTCCTGTTTATGGGTCCTACAGGGGTGGGAAAAACCGAATTAGCAAGGGCTTTAGCCGCCTTTTTATTCGACTCCGAAGACGCTATGATCAGAATCGATATGTCTGAATACATGGAAAAACACGCAGTGTCAAGGTTAATTGGTGCGCCCCCCGGTTATGTAGGTTACGAAGAAGGAGGGCAATTATCGGAAGCCATACGCCGTCGCCCCTATTCCGTTGTCTTACTTGATGAGGTAGAAAAGGCTCATCGTGACGTGTTTAACATCCTTCTGCAAGTGTTAGACGATGGTAGAATTACCGACAGTCAAGGGCGTGTTGTGGATTTTCGCAATACGATTATTGTAATGACTTCTAATATCGGTAGTGAGTATATTTTGAAGTTGGCAGGGGATGATAAAAATTACGAAGCCATGAAAGATAAAGTTTTACTGGCGTTGAATAAGCATTTTCGTCCTGAATTTCTCAATCGTATCGATGATTTAATTATATTTCACGGACTCAAGAAAGAGGAATTACGCAATATTGTTAGTTTACAGCTTGTGAGGTTAGAAAAACTACTGGCAGAACAAAATATTTCGATCGAGCTTACTCCCGAAGCACAAGACTATATTGTGGAGGTAGGTTATGATCCTACTTATGGTGCACGTCCGTTAAAACGAGCAATTCAGAGGGAAATTGAGAATCCTCTTGCCACAAAAATCCTTGAAAATACTTTCACAGAAGGGGATAAAGTAATGGTAACACTGGAGGTCGATCGACTGGTGTTTAATAAGAGTTTAGATGGTTAAAATTAATCACATCTAAGGTAATTTTTATGACATCAAAATAGTTATATGAAAATAAAAATCAAAAATCTGGGCATTTTGAAACAAGGAGAATTTACTTTAGGTGATTTAACTATTATTTGTGGTAAAAATAATACTGGAAAAACCTATGTAACCTATTCATTATTTGGATTTTTAAATTTTTGGAATAATATTATTAATTGTGAAATAGAACAAAATAATATCCAGAAATTATTATCAGAAGGAATAGTTCAAATAAATTTACAACAATATTTAGAAAATAGTCAACAGATTATTGAAGATGGATGCCGTAAATATATTGAATTATTACCCTTCGTTTTTTCTTCTCCTGAAAATAGCTTTAAAAATACCACTTTTTCTGTTGATATAGATTTAGCACAAAATAAACTAAATCAAAAATATGAAGAATTTATTGGTTCAACAAATAAGCAAATATTTTCTTTAGAAAAAAAAGAAGATTCTCCAGAATTATTGATTACTTTATTATCGGAAGATAAGGAAATAGAAATTTCAGAAAATGTTATTAAAAAAATTATTTCATCTACTATTAAACATATAGTTTTTGCTCAATTTTTTCCTAATTCTTTTATTGTTAGTGCCGAAAGAACAGGTACTGCAATTTTCCGACAAGAGTTAGAAACTCCTCGTATTTTATTACATGAAACAAGAACAATTAAATATCCTTTAGCAGTGAAAAAAAATCTTGAGTTTATCAAAGAACTTGATATTATTGTTAAACAAAATAGTTTTATTATCAAAGAATATCCTGAGATACTAAATGATTTTACTAATATTATTGGCGGTATTTATAATCTTGATAAAAATGATCAAATTTATTTTATTCCTACAGGAAAAAAAATTAAGTTATCTATGGATGAAAGTTCTAGTGCTGTAAGATCATTATTAGATTTAGGTTTTTATCTTAAACACATAGCAAAAAAAGGAGATTTGTTAATAATTGATGAACCTGAATTAAACTTACACCCAGAAAATCAACGTTTAATTGCTAGACTTTTAGCTAGATTAATTAACTTAGATATTAAAGTGTTAATTACTACTCACAGTGATTATATTATTAAAGAATTAAATACTCTAATAATGTTAAATCAAGATAAACCTTATTTACAAGAAATTGCTTTGCGTGAAGGTTATCGAAAAGAAGAATTATTATGTCCAAATCAACTAAAAGTTTATATAGCCAAAGAAGATTTAATGGTTTTAGATAATCGTCAACGGCGCACTCGTTGTCAGACTTTAGTAGAAGCCGATATAACTCCCAATTTAGGTATTGAAGTTAGCAGTTTTGATGATACGATCGAAACCATGAATCGTATTCAGGATGAGATTATTTGGGGGGGATAATTCCAGTGTATAATTCAGATGATCTTCAAATTCTTGATGAAATGATTAATGATCATAGTAAAATTAGTTTACTTACTAATAATCAGAAAAAAGAGGTTATTTTAACAGAAATTGAAGGAGATGAATATAAAGCAAACACCCAAAAAACTAATGATGTAGATAAATTTAATGATGACATGGAAAAACTAACAAAGGGATTAGAAAAATTTTGTCAAGGGTGGGGTGATTGGGGGAAATAATAATCTTCAATAGATAAGCTAAAACTTTTGTAGTTTTTATTTTTCAAAGAATGTAGGTTGGGTTAAACGACGTGCAACCCAACAATAGTCAGCAGAAAAAATCATTTTTTATTAAATCTGCAATATTCATAATTAGCAATTTGAGTCATAGTTTTGTTTATTGAAACTCATTAAAAAGTATTATATCCGAATTAAAGTAAAAATGTTTATTAATTTACCAACTTAGGTTCGATCGAACTTATTTATCATAAAATAGTATCAAAAGAGTTAAAAATTATGAGAAAAACAAATGGAATTAAAAACTTCAATGAAAATTTTAATATAATAAAGTTTTTTTCAATAATAAATTTATGGGAATAACAATATGGTAAAAATATTAAAAAGACGATCGATTTCCTCACAGCAAGTATATGATATTGGGGTAGAAAAAGATCATAATTTTTTGTTAGCAAATGGTTTAGTTGCTTCCAATTGTTTTAATAAATCTCACTCTACTGCTTATGCTTATGTCACCTATCAAACGGCATATTTAAAAGCCAATTATCCTGTCGAATATATGTCAGCGTTGCTGACTGCTAGTAGTGATAGTCAAGAAAAAATTGAAAAATATCGAGAAAATTGTTTAAAAATTGGGATTGATGTCAAACCACCTAATATTAATTATTCCCAGAAAGAATTTACCCCCCAAGACAAAGATATTATTTTTGGTTTTTCAGCAGTCAAAAATTTAGGTGAAGGTGCGATAGATAATATCTTAGAAGCGAGGGAAAAAGCTGGAGGAAAATTTACAGATTTTGCTGATTTTATGAGTAAAATTAACTTAAAAACAGTGAATCGCCGAGCCTTAGAAACCTTGATTTATGCGGGGGCATTTGATAGCATTCATGCTAACCGCCGTCAATTAATAGAAGGTTTAGACTTACTGATTAATTGGGCGCAAAAAAGACTAAAAGAAAAAGAAACTGGGCAATTAAATGTGTTTGATTTAATGTTAGGAAATACATCCGAATCCTCCTCAGAAATAAAATATGAAAATGCTCCCCAATTACCAAAAATAGAAGATTTTACGCCCCAAGAAAAACTCAAATCAGAAAAAGAACACTTGGGATTTTATGTTTCTGAACATCCTTTAAAACCTTTTAAAGAATCAGCTAAATTTTTAAATCCTGTGAATCTGAGTGATTTATCTGAACAAAAATCTCGCACCAAAATTTGTGTTGTTGCTATGTTAACTACTATCAAAAAACATATTGATAAAAATAATAATAATATGGCTTTTTTGACTTTAGAAGATATTTCTGGACAAGCTGATGGTGTTGTTTTTGCTAGTAATTATGAGCAGGTAAAAGATAATTTAATTGAAGATACTCCTTTACTTATTTGGGGTAAAGCAGATAATAAAGGCGACAAATCACAAATTATTATTAATCAAATTAATAAAATGGAAAATATCCAAACAGTATATATTAAATTAAGTCCAGAACAAGCAATTAATCCTCAAATTCAGGGCAAATTAAAGAGTATTTTACAAGAACAATCTGGCGATAAAAATGAAGCGGTAATTCCAATTATGGCGATCATAGATAGTCTAAATGAAAGAATTTTTGTTCGTTTTGGAGATAATTATTGGGTACAAAATGCAGATAATACTGTAGAATCCTTAGAAAATGCAGGGTTTCTTGCTTATCTTGAAAGAGTAAAGAATTAAGAATTAAGAATTAAGAAAGGCAACAGGCACTCATGCAACAATTACTCCCTAATACCCCAATACCCTAATACCCAATTTTCTGCCTCTCTTTTTCACTATACACTATTCACTATTACTGAACTTCATCAAAAGCCTATGAGGCAACCCCTAATTAGATGAAATCAGAAGGATCACGGGGTTCAATAAGATGATAAGGGGAAAAACCATCATAGGTAGAGTTTGATTTTCGGGTTTTTTGTATATCTTCTCGAATTTGATCTAAGTCAATATATCGATCGGCTACATTAATTAAACTATCACTGGTCATCGATCGTAAACTGACAACTTCAATTCTCGCACCCCGATAACTGACTGCATCCACAGCATAGGCTAAATCACCATCTCCGCTTACTAATACTGCTGTATCATAAGAACCGACTAAAGCCATTAAATCCACCGCAATTTCTACGTCTAAATTGGCTTTTTTTGAGCCATCGGGTAATTGTACCAAATCTTTGGAGATGACTCGATAGCCATTCCTTCGCATCCATAGTAAAAAACCTTGTTGTTTTTCGTTAGTTCGATCGACACCCGTATAAAAGAATGCCCTGAGCAATTTTGCACCAGCAGTCAAACGATATAAAAGTTTAGTGTAATCGATTTCCACCCCTAATTGTAAAGCCGCATAAAATAAGTTTGAACCATCAATAAAAATGGCGACTCTACCCCTATTTTCCAAGACTTGTTCAGGGGGAAAAACGGGATCACTATCAAAATTATCCCACATTGTTTTATCTTTATTTTTGAGTTAAATATATAAAAAAATAGTTATGTAAAAAGAGATTAAAATTAAACTTTTAAAAAATCAAAACGTAACAATTATTAAATTTAGTTTTATATACAATTAATATAGCAAATCTAAATTATTAGTGATCATTAAATTTTTATTAATTAAACTATAAGCTAAATCCATTAATGCCATAGAAAATTCTTATATAATCAAAACAATTTAGACAGCAATATATTAACTTTCTGTAGTTGGTAATTCCAATTTTACAAATACTGGAAAAGGCTTAGGTAAGTCTTGATTTAAGGGTAAAATACCCCATTCAAAATGACCTCGATCGAACTCCGTATTTACACCTAAATCTTTGTTATTAAAATCAAAATCAAAGCCTAATTGATGGTAAATTTTATTGCTAATATTAGGAATGATTGGGGCTAACACAAAAGCAGAAAATCTGACGGATTCTAAAACCGTATATAAGATTTTTTCCACTTCCTTTTGTTCTCCTTTTTTGAATAAACTCCAAGGCGCACTTTCATCAATATATTTATTGCAACTACGCACTAAATTTAATGCCGATTCGCACACCCCATTAAATTGATAGAGTTTATAACCTTCAAAAAGATTTGACTTTAAAGTCTCTCCCATGCGCTTAGGAATATTCTCATTACTAATATCATTTCCTGTTATGGGTGGCAAAATACCACCACAGTATTTATTCAGCATCCCTAAACTGCGATTAAGTAAATTTCCTAAGTCATTTGCTAAATCTGCATTGATAATATTCACAAAACGGATTTCATTGAAGTCGCCATCTTTACCAAATTCAATTTCTTTGAGAAAATAGTAACGTACGGCATCAGAACCGTATTGATCTAGTAAAGCTATCGGGTCAAGGGTATTTCCTAAACTCTTGCCCATTTTCTGCCCGTCTTTGGTTAAAAATCCATGACCAAATACCTGTTTGGGTAAAGGAAGTTTTGCCGACATCAGCATTGCGGGCCAATAAATAGCATGAAAACGCAGAATATCTTTTCCGATCAGGTGTAAATCGAAGGGATACCATTTTTTTACAGCATTTTCGATCGAGGGTTCGTCATTTTCGTCTAACAAGGCGGTAACATAACCTAATAACGCATCAAACCAGACATATATAGTATGATTGGGATCGTTGGGAATGGGAAAACCCCAAGAAACATTAATCCTAGAGATAGAAAAGTCTTGTAAACCCTGTTTAACAAAATTTAATACCTCATTACGTCTCGATTCAGGTTGAATAAACTCAGGATAAGAGTTATAAAATTCTTCCAACTGCTGTTGATACCGAGAAAGACGAAAGAAGTAGTTTTGTTCATCTCTCCATTCGGCTTTTAAGTTAGTATGAATGGGGCAACTACCATCTTCAAGAAGTTCTCTTTTTTCTTTAAATTCCTCACAGGCGACACAATACCATCCTTGTTGTTGATCTAAATATATATCACCTTTGTCCCATACTCTTTGAAAAAAGTCTTTGACTATGGCTTCATGGTTTTTTGCTGTGGTACGACTGAATCGATCGAACTGAATATTAAGTTTTGTCCATAGTTGAGCGAAACTATCAGCAATTCGATCGCAGTGCAATTGAGGATCAACTCCTGATTCTTCGGCAGTACGTTGAATTTTTTGTCCATGTTCATCTGTACCAGTGACAAAGAGAACATCATCACCACAAAGGCGATGCCAACGGGCGATCACATCTGCAATCATAGTTGTATAGGCACTTCCGATATGGGGAAGACCGTTAACATAATATAAAGGAGTAGTTAAAGCAAAAGTGTTTTTTGAACTAGAGTTATTAAAACTATTCATTTAAAGGTGAAATTGTAAATAGAGTAAAAAAAATGTTATATTTAATTTTCTTATAATCTATTAATTGTAAACCTTTTCTCATTTTTTAGCTTTTTTTAACTTTTCTTAAATTTATGCCCCATAAAATAGGTACTCTATACGGTGTCAGTGTGGGTACTGGTGATCCAGAATTAATCACCATCAAGGCTTTAAAAATTATACAGCAAACTAAAATTATTGCTTTTCCTGCTGGAATTAATGGCGGGTTAGGGGTAGCACAAAGAATAATTCAATCTTATTTACAACCTCATCATCACACATTACCTTTATCTTTCCCCTATACTTTCTCTGAGGAAATCTTGACTCAAGCATGGCATAAGGTAAGTTTACAGGTGTGGGAATATCTCAAAAATGGAGAAGATGTGGCTTTTGCTTGTGAAGGAGATATAAGTTTTTTTAGTACCTTTACTTATTTAGCTTTAACGATCGAAAAATTATATCCTGATGTAAAAATCGAACGAGTTGGGGGGGTTTCTTCTCCTATGGCGGTGGCTTCGGCTTTGGGATTGCCTTTGACGATGCAAGGGGAAAATTTGATTGTTTTACCTACTGTTTATTCTCTCAAACAATTCGAGGAGGCTTTGGATTGGGGGGATGTCATTGTCTTAATGAAGGTGGCTTCTGTTTATGATCAAGTATGGCAAATTTTAGCACAAAGAAACCTGCTCGATCGAGCTTATATTGTGGAAAAAGCCACTACCGATGAAGAGAAAGTTTATCATGGTTTACGTCATTATCCTAAACTAAAATTAAGTTATTTTTCGATCGTAATTATTTTTGTTAATCGTCCAATAAAATCTGAAAACTATGGATAGAATATGCTTGTACTGTCTATCCTCAAGAAACAATTTCTTTTGCAGATTTTATGAAAATGATTAAATATATTTAGGTTTCCCAAATCCGCTCTTCCCTCTCTTCATCAAAATACTTTTTCAGCACCCCCTAATTAGTTTTATCTATTATCCGCTTTTGTTGGGTTTCGTATCCTCAACCCAACCTACAGGCAAAATTTAACAATCTTGATAAAAACTTCGATCGAACTTAGTAGCCCCTTGTATTTTTACAATCTTACTTGCAAATTCTTGCGCCCGTTGCAAGGTAGTCGATATATCCCATTGCTTGAGAATACCGAGAATTAAGACGCTACAAAAAGCATCTCCTGCACCTACGGTATCCACTACTACGGTATTTTGAGAGGGAGAAACTTGATAATGTTGCTTATCCGCCGTAAAACAAGTCGCCCCTGCTTTTCCTTGAGTGAGGGTAATTTGAGTTAAGGAATAATGGTTAAATAGATGCTGAATGCGGTTTTGAGTATTGTTTTCTTGGGGTACAATTAACGATAATTCATCCTCGTTTAATTTTAACCACGATGTACCAGATAATAAAGATTCGATCGAATTTAAGTGCCAATGGGGCGATCGAAGGTTAACATCAAGAAAGATAGAAGGAGAAATATTTTTTTTGATACTGTCAATAGTTGCCTGAGATGCACTGTTTCTTAAGGCTAAACTGCCGTGATAAAGGATACTATTTTTTGACAGATAGGGAATAGAAGCCGACTCCATAAAATCATAGGCACTATTTTCGACTATATCGTAATGAGGCTCATTGTCTTTGAATTGCACATTGACAACTCCCGTAGGGTATTGCCTATCGGTTTGTATCCCTGATAAATCCATGCCCCAATCTTTCATGGTTTGCTTAATCTTTTCTCCCTCTAAGTCATTGCCGACACGGGAGATAAATAAAGGAGACATTCCAAAACCCTGCAAATGCCACGCTACATTAAAAGGAGCACCTCCTAATACCACTTTACCATCTGGGAATCGATCGAATAAAACTTCACCGAAAATAATTATTTGTTGATTACTCATAAATTAAAAATTTTAATTTTTTGTCTATTATTGATGTGTTTATGAATCTTGAATCATTAAGCTATAATTGAGTTGCTAACTATTTATGTAGAAACTATGGTAGCAGTAATTACAAAACCTACTTTTACTTTAGATGATTTTTTAGCTAATCCCCCCAATCATCAAGAGTGGATTAACGGAAAATTACAGGAGACAACTGGTATGACAATTAGACACAGCGAGATACAGGCTAAATTAATTATTGCTTGGGGAATATACATCAACACTTCTCAACAGGGTGGAAAAGTTTATTCCGAGTTGCCTTGTAAAACTATTAAGCAAGGAAGAAGGCCAGATGTTTGTTATCTTACCTCACAATTGGTCAAAAGTTATAGTAATGCACCTAGTTTACCTCAAAGTCCGCCCTTAATTGCTGAAATTGCTTCTCCTGCGGATTCGGCGGAGGATTTATTTGCTAAGGCGAATGAGTATTTAGCTTCAGGCAGTGAAGAAGTTTGGTTGGTTTTACCTGAAAATGAAAAAGTTTTTATTATTATGCTCGATCGAACCCTTGTTTTTAGCAATAATGATATAGTAACAACTCAAAAAGTTTTAACTGGTTTTAGTATTAGTATTAATGATTTATTTAACTAATTTTGCCCATAATTAATAAGCATAAAATCAACCTATTTTCAACTAACTTTAAATATTATAAACGCACTAATACAAACAGGATGCCTGTGCCACTGAATCTCAATCCTCCAATTTTTGGTACAAATGTGTAATTTTCGTATTATTTAATTCTTAATTCTTAATTCCTATTTATCGTCTTCTTTCTTCAAGTTTTTTATAAACATCTCGCAGGTTGACTTGATGATAAGCTAACGCAACTAAGGAATGATAAAACAAATCAGCGATTTCTCCAGCAATTTCTTCGGGGTTGTTGTCTTTACAAGCCATGACGACTTCGGCAGATTCTTCCCCTATTTTCTTCAGTATTTTATTATCTCCTCCTTCAAACAGTTTACAGGTATATGAACCTTCTATGGGATGCTCTTTTCGATCGAAAATTAACTTATATAATTCTGTAAGGGTATCCGCCGGAGGTGCAGATTTAGAATGATCAATTTGATGAAAACAACTTCTTTCTCCCGTATGACAAGCGATGTCTCCTATTTGTTCGATCGAAATTAATAAAGCATCACTATCACAATCATAGCGAATAGTTTTCACTTTTTGAATATGTCCAGATGTTGCCCCCTTATGCCATAATTCTTGACGAGAGCGACTCCAATACCATGCTTCTCCTGTATCGAGGGTTTTTTGTAGAGATTCTTTGTTCATCCATGCCATCATTAAAACAGTGCCATCAAGATAGTCTTGGGCAATGGCGGGTACTAATCCTTGCTCATTATATTTGATTTTATCAACGGGTATTGATTGACTGAGGGGGATGGAAGGATTAATAGACATTTTTGCTTTTAGGGATCAAGATTATACTCCCTTTATTTTATCAGGATTAGGTAACATTTGCTATTTCTGAGTTAACCTAAGCTAAGACGCATTTAACTTGCATTTTTCTCTAATAATTAAAAATACTGATAACTATTGACTAATATTAACCTCAGTTCGACATAAAGAAAATGATGAAAACTAGACAGGAGGGCAAGTGGACAAGTGGACAAGTGGACGGGGAGAAAAATTGTCAATATTTGATGTACTTTTGAGAGAATTTTATTCATTCACCAGAAATACAATCTGCCTGTCTGCCTGTCTTCGGAGTCTTCCAAGTTAGCCCTCACCTATTTTTATATCAAACTCAGGTAATATTAACTGTTGCCTTTTGCCTGTCTTTATCAGTAAACTTAGATGCGTTCTAGCTTAGATGTTTTTGTGTATTGCTTTTATGTTCTATTAAAATATGTGGGATGTGGGTTATAATTTAGTTCTCAAGAAAAATTGATAATCTCCTCCTACTTCTAATTGATAATCGTATCTTTCCAAAAAACGGGATAAAGGCTCGTGAATTAAACTGCGTCCAAGGGTAGGATGAACAGATAATTTTCCTTTGAGAAAATACCACTGAAAATACCATTCATAACTACCTGCTTTTACTTCTCCTTTAATTTCTCCTTTTTGCCAACATTGACTGGTTACAGTTAATTGGACGATGGTTTCTGGTAATGACATAAACAATTAACATTCACTTTCTCATAATTTTATACACATCTAAACATACTTTTTCTCAAAATTATCGATCGTTTTTGACATTGACAAAATAAATTTTAAAATGGAAAATATCAAGATTTAACCGAAATAATGTCATGAAATTGTTAAAAAACAGTGATTTTCCTGAGTGTGCTTTTATTGCCGACAATGCTTCTATTATGGGAGATGTGGATATGGGCAAGGGATCAAGTATCTGGTATCATGCAGTCGTGCGTGGAGATGTGGAAAAAATCTCTATCGGTTCTTATACTAATATTCAAGATGGTGCTGTATTACATGGAGATCCTCATAAAGTCACTATTTTGGAAGATTATGTGACGATCGGACATAAAGCTGTAATTCATAGCGCCCATATTAAAAAAGGTTGCTTAATTGGTATCGGTGCGATCGTACTTGACGGGGTGGTAGTGGGGGAAGGCTCAATTATTGGGGCTGGTTGTGTTGTAACTAAAGATGTTCCCGATCGATCGTTGATGGTTGGTATTCCAGCCAAAAAAATAAGGGATATTAGTGAACAAGAAGCGGAAGATTTAATCAATCATGCTCAAAAATATTATCAACTTGCCTTATATCATAGTGGAAAAAGTGATGATAAGGGATTTTATTGATGGTGGGCGATGCCCACCCTACGGATAACTAATTATCGGAAATTAAGGTAGAAGATTGATCTATTTCTCTATTAGGACTTCCTCCGTTTTTGTCATTTTTGTCTTTCTTGCTTGGTTTACGGGGTTTTTTGTCACCGTCTAAGATATTTTTCTCAAAACTCTTGATGACTATATAAAGGTTCGGCACAAATAATAAACTCAATACGGTAGAAACAATCATCCCTCCGAATACAGATGTACCCAATGACCAACGGCTGACACTTCCTGCACCACTAGCAACTAAGAGGGGTAAGAAACCAAATAGAGTGGAAAATGTAGTCATTAAAATTGGGCGAAAACGCTCGGTAGCGGCGTAAATAGCTGCTTGGGTGATATTCATGCCTAAAGTACGAGCCTGATTGGCAAATTCCACAATCAGAATGGCGTTTTTACTGGACATCCCAATCAACATTACTAATCCTACCTGTACATAAATATTATTGTCGAGAATAGGCCAAATGCTGTCTGAGCCTTGAAATTGAACTCTTAACCAGATGCCACCTAATGCACCTAAGATTGATAGGGGTACGGTTAACATGATGATGGTAGGGTCAATATAGCTTTCATACTGAGCGGCTAATACTAAGAATACCATCACAAAACCTAATCCGAATACGATGGGTGCTGCCCCCCCTGCCGTTTTTTCTTCGGCGGCGGTGTTTGTCCATTCAAAGCCAAACCCTGGTTGTAGGGTAGCTTGAGCGACTTCTTCCATGATTTGAATTAATTGCCCTGAGCTATAGCCTTGAGCTGGTGAGATGTTAATTTTGATAGCAGGATAAACGTTATAGTTGGTGATAATCGGGGGAGCGGTGGTTTCTTGGATGGTTAACATATCGCTCATTTGTACCATTGCACCATTGCGACTACGCACATAAATATTTTCTATATCTCTGGGGTTCGATCGAAAATCCGCATCGGCTTGGGCAAAGACTCGATATAAACGTCCGTCTAAGACAAATTGATTGACAAAGTTACCGCCGAGATAGGTTTGTAAGTTAGCTAACAAGACGTTAATGTCCACATTCATGGCTTTTACCTTATCTCGATCGATCTGGGCTTGAAGAATGGGAGAGTTAAAGGTAAAGGTAGTAAACGCTCCAGCAACTTCAGGACGTTGATTAGCCGCCGCAATTACCCTTTGAGTATTGTCAATCAAAGCATCCATTCCTGATAGTTGACGATCTTGAATATAAAGTTCTAAACCACTAAAGTTACTTAAACCGTCCACTGGTGGAGCATTAGCGGCGAAAACTCTAGCATTATCAATTTTTTGACGTAAAATAGGATTTAGACGGCGAATTACTCCGAATACAGAATGATTACCCCCTTCTCGTTCACCCCAAGGTTTTAATTTTACAAAGAATGTTCCCTGATTACTATTAACACCATCAAAGGAAAATCCCGTAATTGCCATAGCATGATCAACCTCTTCAAACTGCATGATTTCATTCATGACTCGTTTATTAATATCTTCCGTGTAGTTAAGAGAAACACCGGGGTTGGCACTGACAATGACAAAGAAGTACCCTTGATCTTCTTCGGGAATAAAGCCTTGAGGAATATTTTGATACATCCATCCTGTGAGAATTAAACCACTGATAAAAATAATCATAATCAGGGTTTTCAATTTGGTTAAGAAGGTGATAACTTTTTTATACCCCTCTTTAAATAGATCAAATAACCTGTTAAACGCTTCAAAAAATACACCTAAAGGACCTTTTGTTTTGCTGGGGGCTTTAAGTAATATTCCTGACATGGTGGGGGAAAAAGTTAAAGCGTTAAAGGTAGAAAATAAAACGGCGGCGGCGATCGTCAAGGCAAATTGTTGATAAACAATGCCCGTTGTACCTGGGAAAAAAGATACGGGAATAAATACTGCCATTAATACTACTGAAGTAGCGATAACCGCTCCAAATAATTCATCCATAGAATCGAAGGCGGCTTGTAAGGGGCGCATCTTTTGAGCAAGTTTATTGGAAACAGATTCTACAATAACAATACCATCGTCCACCACTAAACCAGTAGCTAATACACAAGCGAATAGAGTTAACTGATTAAGGGTGAATCCCAAAGCCTTTAAGGCAGCCATAGAACCAATTAAAGCTACGGGAATAGCAACGGAGGGAATAACGGTGGTGCGCCAATCTTGTAAAAAGACGAAAATAACTAATATTACCAGTGCGATGGCTTGTAACAGAGTTACGACTAAATCTCTTAATGCGGCATCAATAAATTCAGTATTATCTAACACTAAAACATCTTTATAACCGGGGGGAAAAGACTTTCTTAACTCATCCATTTTCGCTTTAATGGCATTGGCAGTATCAAGGGCGTTACTACCGGGTAACTGATAAATAACTAAACCAACCCCTGGGGTATCACCATCTAAGATAGTTAAAGTAATGTAGTTTTCAACCCCTAATTCGGCTCTACCTATATCGCCAATTTTAATTAAAGTACCATTTTCTCCCACTTTCACCACAATATTTTCTGCTTCTTCTTCCGTGATAAAACGTCCTTGTACTTTCAAAGGAATTTCAAATTGTTGTCCTTGAGGATTGGGTAATCTTCCTACCCCTCCAGTACCAATATCAAAGTTCTGCTCTTGAATAACTCCCACTACGTCTGTAGCTGTTAAGCCTCTAGCTGCTAATTTATTGGGATCGAGCCAAATCCGCATGGCATAAGTAGATGAACCAAAAGCCGTTAAACTTCCTACCCCTTCAATTCTTGCTAACTCATTCCACATATATCGATCGAGATAGTTAAACAAAAATACAGGATCGTATAAATATTTTCCGTCTTCTCCTTTCTCTGAATAGAAAGCATAGGCAAGAGTTACACTAGGAGACTGTTGTTCTGTTGTCACACCCGATTGATTCACGATGGGGGGTAAACTAGATTGAGCTTGAGCGACTCGGTTTTGTACTAAAACTTGAGCGGTATTAATATCAACTTCTACGGGGAAACTAACGTTAATAGTACTTTGTCCTGTATTAGCAGTATTGGAACTGATCCAACGAACATTGGCTGTACCATTAATTTCTCTTTCTAAAACGTTAGTAACGTTATCCACAACGGTTTGAGCATCAGCACCCACATAGTTAGCGGTGACGGATACCTGTTTTGGTGCGATTTGAGGCAGTTTATCGAGGGGCAACAGTGCCATACAAATAACCCCGATGAGGATGATTACGATCGTGCAAACCGTAGTCAACACAGGGCGTTTAATAAATTCAGAAGAAAGAGACATATTTATATCAAGGACGAATAAATAAAGACGATGAGAATAATGATACTGATAAAACCAAAAATAAACGAAGTTTAGCTCAAATTATACAAATAAGTTAAAAATCTTAATCATTAACCTCAGTAGCCTTGTAAAAAGTGCCAATAATTTTCAGGACTGAATGTCAGTAGCGTACAGCATCAACTTTACCCCAATATAATATAGCAGTACTAAATCATTTGTGAGAAAATAAAACTAAGTTCCCCCTTTGTTTAAGGGGGGTTAGGGGGGATTATATTCTCATGATTCATTTAGGATTGTTATAGGATTAATCTGGTTCGATCGAATACTTTACAATAGGTACAATTATTCTGACAATGTAAAAAGAATTTAAGTCATAATAAATAATTAAAATTAATAATAAAAATGATACTAATAACTTAGGCTTTAATGAAAAAAAATGAGTTTTGATAATGTTTGTAAATTTTTAGCAGAGCAATATCCGCAAGTTTTTGTCAAATGGTTACTTGATAGTGAAGAAACGTCAATTAAACTATTAAAAACAGAGTTAAATGTTAATCCCATTCATGCAGATTCCGTATTATTTTTAAGAGTAGGAAAACGGATTTTGCATCTGGAATTTCAAACCGAACCAAAATCTAAACCACCTTTACCTTTAAGGATGTTAGATTATTATGTTAGACTAAAAAGGAAATATAATTATCCTATTACACAAGTCATTATATTTTTGCAACAAAGTAATTCAGAAGTTGTTTTCAAAGAACAATATGAAGATGAAAATACTATTCACAAATATAGGATTATTCGCCTATGGGAAGAAGAAGCAACATCTTTTTTATCTGAACCGATTTTATATCCTTTTGCCGTATTAGCAAAAACCGAATCCCCTCAACAAATCTTAGAGGAAGTTGCCACAAAAGTTAATGACATTGAGGAAAAGGAATTACAATCAGATTTAATGACTAGCGTTAGTATTCTAGCAGGATTAAAATTAGACAAAAATTTGATTCAATCATTATTAAAGGAGGAAATTATGCGTAGTTCTGTTATTTACCAAGAGATCAAAAAACAAGGTAAAATTGAAGGCAAACTTGAGGGCAAAATTGAAGGTAAAATTGAAGGTAAAATTGAGGGCAAAATTGAAGGTAAAGTAGAAGAAGCCTTCAACTTAATTTTAAAAATTAGTAATCAATATCTAGGAGAAATAGAAGAAATTTTGGCTAATAAAATTAAAAATTTATCCTTAGAGAAAATGGAAGAATTAACCGTTGCTCTTTTTGAGTTTGATTGTTTGGAAGATTTAGAATTATGCTTAGAATATAATACCTAAAAAGATTTCGATCGAACCCTTCTTTTCTCCCTAAAAAAACTTCTTTAGCAAACCTCTAATTACCATGAAACCATTAGCAAAATTAATTGGACAACCCCTCGCCGTAGAATTGTTGGAAAGGGCGATCGAAATCGATCGAATTGCACCGGCTTATTTATTTGTCGGGGCGCAAGGAGTCGGCAAAGCCTTTGCGGCTAAGTGTTTTACAGAAATGTTAATGATTTCTCCCACAGAAAATTATGCCTCCGCCTGTAAAAAATTATACGAAGGAAACCACCCAGATTTTTTATGGGTTGAACCAACTTACAACGATAAAGGAACGTTGTTAACTGCTAAAGAAGCCACAGAAAAAGGCTTAAAACGTAAAACAGCACCAAAAATTAGAATTGAACAAATTAGAGAAATTAGCCAATTTTTAGCACGTCCGCCCCTCAAAAGCGATCGATCGATCGTTGTAATAGAATCAGCACAATTAATGGCAGAATCAGCAGGAAACGCTTTATTAAAAACCCTAGAAGAACCGGGGAAAGCTACAATTATTTTAATTGCCCCTAGTGTCGATTCTATCTTGTCAACCCTTGTTTCTCGATGTCAAATTATCCCCTTTTCTCGCTTAAGTGAAGAACATTTGAAATTAGTTTTATATCGTCAAGATGCCGCTCAAGTATTAGACTATCCTCAATTAATGAAAATGTCTCAAGGATGCCCCGGAAAAGCGATCGAAGACTGGCAAAAATTGAGAGAAATACCATCAGATTTGCTGTCAAAATTATCGAAATTACCGAATAATGTAATAGAAGGCTTAATTTTAGCCAAAGAAATAACTAAAGAAATAGAGCTAGAAAATCAAATTTGGTTAGCAGATTATTTACAATATTTATATTGGGATAAACACAGAAAAATTAATTTAATTGAAGGTTTAGAAAAAGTCAAAAAAACATTAATGCGTTATGTACAACCCCGTTTAGTTTGGGATTGTTTTTTCTTAGATTTAAAACTAGGGCAATCCTAAATCATTCGTGAGAAAGTAAAAATAAGTTTCCCCTTTCTTTAAGAGCAGGGTGTTTTCATTCTCAAAATTTGATATACTATAAACCATAATTAATAAGAAATATAGCCATTTTTTATGATTATAAAATCAATTATTATTAAAAACCATGATATTTTGTGAGAAAATTAAGTTAAATTTATTTAACAATCGCTATTAGACGTGTAATGAATTACACGTTGGGATAATGGTTTCGACTCATAACTAGCTGTGTAATAAATTCCACAGCTAACATTTTTGCTTCAATAAATTGAACTAACAAAATGCAATTTTACCCCGACTTTGAAAAAAACCCTGCTGAGGGGAAGAGGGAATAAAATTCTGACAACCGCTTCGGAATGCTATAACTTTTTTAATATCTTGATGTTTAAAAATAACTCAGACTCTTAACTTTTCTCTATCTTAGGATTCCTATGAATAAACATTACAGAAAAAAAAGCGTTTTCAAATCTCTGATTCTCATTTTGATTAGTGGTATTTTATCTGTCACTTTAAGTAACTGTACCACCGAAATTTCTTACCCCCTGCGTATTGGCTCAAATATTTGGCCTGGTTATGCTACTTTATATCTAGCAAGAGATTTAGGCGACTACGATGATACAAATATTAAGTTAGTGGATTATCCTTCTACAACGGAAGTGATAAGGGCTTATCGTCATGAAGAAATTGAAGTCGCTGCGCTGACGATCGATGAAGCATTAGTGTTAGCATCAACTCAGGATAATATTCGTATTATCGCCATTTTTAATATTTCCCATGGTGGAGATGTGATATTAGCAAAACCAGAAATCAAAACCATGAAAGATTTAAAAGGTAAAAGAGTAGGGGTAGAATCCACTGCTTTAGGTGCTTTTTTCCTGACTCGTGCGCTAGAAAAATCGGGGATGTCTTTAGAAGACATAAAAATTGTTTCTTTGGAACTTTCTGAGCATACAAACGCTTTTAAAAATGGGGACATTGATGCTATTGTCACATTTTATCCTCCCAAGTCCAAAATTTTAGCTATGGGTGCAAGTTTACTATTCGATAGTAGTCAAATACCGGGGGAAATAGTTGATGTTTTAATTGTTAATACAGAAACCCTCACTAACTCTCCTCAAACTATTCAAACTTTAATCAATGGACATTTTAAGGGCTTAAATTATTTAAGAAAGAAACCAGAGGAAGTCTCCCCTATCATGGCAAAAAGAAGCCAAGTCACTCCCGAAGAATTTTTGCAGTCATTAAATGGCTTAAAATTGCCTAATTTACAAGAAAATCAAGATTTATTAAGTAAAAATGATCCTTCCCTGATTCAGGCTATGGAAAAATTAACCAAAATAATGTTAGATAATAACTTATTGTCAAATACAGTGGACATTGATAGCATTCTTGACGATCGATTTGTACAAAATGTAACCTTAAAAGATGATGAACATACAAAATAATTGAGGATATAGAATGAGTAATAAAGCACGTTTGCAAAGATAAAATTATATTTTTCAATTAGTAAAAAATGCAAGTTAAATGCGTTTTAACTTAAATCAGATAGAAATGTTAAAGTAAGAATAGAATTAAAAATGAGAATAAAATTATGATGACAACTAATATTCAAGATACGAAAAAAGTAGTTAAAGATGTAAAATACTACAGAAACAAAATAGGAGTAAAAAAGAAAAATCATGAAGAAATAGATCAACTTTTTAACAAGCTAAATGAAAATATAGAAAAAATGGCAAAATCAAGCGGTTTAACCGTTGATGAATTGATAGATGCTTTAGATCCGAATAAACCTTTCCCCTTTTAATTATGCGTTTAGTTGTGGATGCTAATATTTTAATCGGTGAACTACTAAGAAAAAGAGGGCGAATTTTATTTAATCATCCTCGACTAAATCTTTATATTTCAGAAAGAGTTGTTAATGAAACAGGCTATGAATTAAATAAAAGAATAAACTTGATGATCCAAAAAGAAAAAATTGAATCTTATCTAGGAGAAGAAACTCTCAGTTTTTGGAAATCAACAATTAATGATACTATAAAAATAGTTCATCTATCTGAATTTTCACATTTAGAAGAAGAAGCTAAAAATCGTATTCCAAGAGATCCTCATGATTGGGAAATAGTTGCTATTTCAATCTTGCTAAATGCTGACATATGGACTCAAGACAGTGATTTCATTGGATGTGGTCGTGCTACTTGGACAACGGAAACATTAATTTATTTTTTGAATAAAAATACTTAATTAATGGGACGTTTCTGCTAGACTTACTAATTTACGTTATACCCTTCCTGAGTATTTAGTAAAAATGATCCTTCCTTGATTCATGCTATAGAAAAATGAACCAAAATAATGTTAGATAATAACTTATTGTCAAATACAGTGGACATTGATAGCATTCTTGACGATCGATTTGTACAAAATGTAACCTTAAAAGATAATGAACAGACAAAATAATTTAGGATGTAGAATAGAGTATCATATTTGTTGAATTAGATATGAGCAAGAAGGATAATTTCTCTAATAATCAATAATTTCTATGACAAAATTTCCTTTTCCCCTTAGATATTCTATTCCGGTGATTTTGATATTATGTGGTGGTTTATTAGGGCTATTTTCCTCTTATCAGGAAATCAAACAAGTTTATAAAGATACGGAAAATGAAGGAAGAAATTATTTAAAAATATCAGCAGGGCAAACAGCTATAATTTTAGACTATCTTTATCGCCGAAAAGATACACAAAGTGCTGTTATAACTATTATTAGTCAATTAGGCAGTGACTCACATTTAAAAAAAGTCATTTTATTTGATGAAAATGATAATGTCAAAGTTTCTACTCGTTATGAATTAATCAATCTTGATGCTGAAAATACTAATGCAAAATCTCATTTATCTCTCTTTAATCAGATTAGAAATCATCAACAAGGACAAATTTTATTGTCAAATAATAATGATAGTTTAGTCGCACTTTATCCAGTGTTATTAAATACCTTACCCGGAGAATTGCATCCTTCCCGTATCGGTATTCTTTTTTTTGAATATGACTTAAATTTTGCCAGAAAAAAAGCCTTTAATAATATTGCCCAAAGAAATGTAGTTTCCCTTACTCTTTTAATCATTTGTTGTATTGTTTTATGGTTTTTCTTTGAGTTAACTTTAACTCGCCGTGTCTCTAAATTAGTATCAGCCAGTAACAGTTTTTCCCAAGGTAATTTAAACATTCGCACTCAACTTTCTGGCTCTGATGAATTAGCTAAAATTTCCTGTGCGTTCGATCGAATGGCTAGTATAATCGAAAAAAATACTATTATTTTAGAAAAACAATTAAGGGAAAGAAAAGCCATTACTCAAAAACTTAAAAAGACTAATATTGAATTAGAATTAGCCACAAAAGCTAAGAGTGAATTTTTAGCGAATATGAGTCATGAAATTAGGACTCCCATGAATGGGGTAATTGGTATTGCTGAACTTTTATCATTGACAAATTTAGATACAGAACAAAAAGAATTAATTAATGTTATTCAAGATAGTGGAAAAAGTCTTTTAACTATTATTAATGATATTCTTGATTTTTCTAAAATTGAAGCTAACAAAATTAAATTAGAAGAACAATATTTTAACTTATTTGAACTTATTAAATCTATCTGTCTTCTCATGTCTAAAGAAGCAGAAAAAAAACACATTAAATTAGAATACCACATTGATTCTGATATTCCCGACTATTTTCTAGGAGACTGTTTTCGATTACGTCAAATTCTATTAAACTTAATTAGTAATGCAATTAAATTTACACCCAAAGGAAGTGTTTTTATTACCATAAATATCGATCGAAAATTTAAGTTTGATGAAGAAAAAGAAGAATTACAATATCAATTATTAGTCACCATTAAAGACACTGGAATTGGTATAGATAAAGATAAAATAGATATATTATTTGAACCCTTTACCCAAGGAGATGCGTCTATTAATCGTCAATATGGAGGCACAGGATTAGGACTAGCAATTAGTAAAAATTTAGTAGAATTAATGGGGGGAACAATTTGGGTAGAAAGTAACGGTAAGATAGGCGGAAAACAACCCGATAATTGGTATTCTAAGGTTAATTATATATACGATAAACCTCATATTCAAGGTTCAACATTTTATTTTACTTTTCAAGTTAAAGAAGTTTTACATTGCAATTTAAGTCCTAATTATTTTTCAGAGGCAAAATCTGATAAACCCCAGCCTAAAAATGAATTACCTCAATTAAAAATTCTTCTAGCGGAAGACAATAAAGTTAATCAAAAAGTAGGATTATTAACCCTCAAAAAAATAGGCTATACTGCGGATATTGCCAATAATGGTTTAGAAGTTTTAGAGATGTTAGAAAAACAATTTTATGATGTGATTTTAATGGATATGCAAATGCCGAAAATGGATGGTATTACTGCTACCCAAAAAATTCGTCAATCCGATACAAAACAACCAATTATTATTGCTGTTACTGCGAATATTTTAGAAGAAGATAGACAAAAATGTTTAGATGCGGGGATGGATGATTATATTAGTAAACCTATTGGTATTGTCAAATTAAAGAATACTTTAGCTAAATTGACGGTACAATTTTAAATCTTTAAATATAATATAGCATATTTAGTAAAATAAGAACCAAACATCTATACACAATAAAGATTAAAGTAAATATATGATATTATTTAAGATTTTGTTAGGTTTAATTACTATTATTTTATTTACAATTTTAGTTTATGTTTTAGGTTTTTTATCTTTAGGATTTATGTATAAAGGTCATTATCCTAATCAGGAAATTGTAACTTTTAAAGATAGCATAATAATTATATTTTGTTTTACTTTTCCCTTTATTTTTTTAATTTTTTCCTTGAAAATTATTATTGGTTTCTAAAATTATTTGAGCCGCATTTTCACTCACGGAGTCCACTCCATTATCTAAAATTTGGATCATTTCTTGATAGTCTAACTCTAATTTCTTTAGTCGATCGAAATTAAATAATAAATCTTGAGCAAGGTTAAAAATATTTTCAGCAGTGGCTTTTTCTTGCAATAATTCAGGCACAATTTCCTTCATAGAAACAAGATTAACAGGAGACATAAAAGGTATAGAAAAACGTAAAATATTTCGTGCGATCGAAATAGTAATAGGATTGACTTTATAAATAACAATTTGAGGAATTTTCAGTAAACCTAATTCAATATTAACAGTACCAGACTTGGTAATTGCTAAATCTGCTGCGGGTAAAATATCTAAAATATTTCCTTCAAAAAGATTAATTTTTACTTGATATTGATTAATTAATTGTTCAATTTTTTGACGATATTTAGGTAAGGAAACAGGTAAATAAAATTTGATATTAGGATTTTTTTCTTGAATTTTTTGTACAGATTCTAACATCACAGGTAACAAATATTTTAACTCCTGATGACGAGAAGCCGGTAACAAAACAATCATCTTTTCTTCTTCTTTAATACCTAATTTTTCCCTAACAATTTCTTTGCTAGAGGCGGTTTTAATTCGATCGACTAAAGGATGCCCTACATAAACAGTTTCGATATTTTTATCCTCATAAAACTTTGCTTCTTGAGGAAAAATAGCCAGAATTTTATCCGTAACTTTTAACAAATCATCTAAATCTTTTTTTCTGGGAATCCACACCCAAAATTGAGGACTAATATACCAAATAATAGGAATGTGAGGATATTTTTGTTTAAAATAAGAGGCAATAGCTAAATTCGGTCCTAAATAATCAATCAAGACGATAACATCGGGCAAATTTTTCGCTAAATATTGCTTGGCTTTTTTTTGAACTTGTAATGTAGGAAAAACAAAAGGTAACGCTTCTAACAGTCCGATCGAACCAATAGCAGTAGTATCACCAATAATGTTAGCACCTGCCGATCGCATTTTTTCTCCCCCCAATCCTTCAACTTGTAAGGAGATTCCCTGCTGTTGAGCTTGATGATAGAGTTTTTGTATTAACAATCCCCCTTGCATATCTCCTGATACTTCGCCAGTACTAACAAATATTCGCATAACAATTCCTACTTTAAGTCATCCTTGATTTTACCTTATTGATAGCTGACTTCGATATAAATTATCGGTGAAGGAAAACTAGTTGATACAGGCAAGATGCCTGTGCCACTGAATCTCAATCCAATGGTTTCAACTCATAAAATCGTCAGGTATTGAATGGAAGGATTAATAAACATATCCCTCTTTGCCTTCTGAAGCATAAGTTCTAGTTAATAACTCATTAATGGTAGCATTTAATATGGGTTGACCATTAAATACTGTACCAACTTTATTTTTTTGGAAATGAATTTTTGCCACACCATAAGCTGACTCAGGCAATGGTAAATAACCCACTTCGTGAACAACTTTAGACGCATTACTTAAATAAAAGTCCACAAATTGTGCTAATGCTCTATTATTTTGCGCACTTTTAGCGTTAACGTAGATGAATAATGGACGAGTTAAAGGACGATAAGTATTATCAATAATAGTGGCATCAGAAGGCATTATAGCTCCATTTCCGTTATCGATCGAAACTGCCTGTAACTTGTCTTGATGTTGTGAATAATAAGCATAACCGAAATAACCCAAAGCATTCGGGTCTTGTGCTACACCATTAACCAAAGCGTCATCATCCTCGCTAAATACATAATCGTTACGACTGGCTTTCTCTCCGACAATGGCTAGAGTAAAGTATTCAAATGTACCAGAATCTTTACCCGGACCAAATAAATTAAGGGGTTTATCAGCCCATTGACTATCAACTTGATTCCAACCCACGATCGAATTTTCGGCAGAAGGTTGCCAGATAGTTTTTAATTCTTCCACTGTCATGGTTTTTGCCCAATCATTGCTAGGATGAGTAACCACCGTTAAAGCATCGAAGGCAACGGGTAACTCAATATAAGCAACCCCATTTTTTTTACACTCCTCCATAAAACGTTCAGGAATCGGTACAGAAGCGTTATTAATATCGGTTTTTCCTTGACAAAAATTACGAAATCCGCCGATCGATCCCGAAAAATTAGACTCCACATTAATATCATCAGAGTCTAAAGCATTAAATTTTTCCACAATCAAATTAGTAATAGGGAAAACAGTACTTGAACCATCGATCGACACAGTTTTTGACTCCTCTGTTTTTGTGCCTCCACAAGCAGTTAATAACAACGATAACATTAAACCCGAAACGATCGTTTTTTGACTAGATAATAACTTTTTATTAAGCATAAAAATTAGTAAATAATTAGGTAGTAAAGGATTGAAGTGAATTTTCTGTTTATTTTAGACAGAGAAAAAAGCGATTAAGCTAAGGGAAAATTTCTTAATTTATTCTTAACCTTTCATATATTATTAGAGTTAAAAATATGAGTATTTTCTATTTATGATTTTACAAGATTTAAAGAAAAGAGTCTCTTTTTTTTACGAAATTTTAAGTTCTTAACCTTTTCTTTACCAAAAAAAAGTCAACACTATACTATTATAAAAAGCTGAATAGTCTAAATATAAAAATAATTTTGAAAATTACTATGATTAAGAGTAAAAATAAATTTATTAGTTCTTTGTCTGTATTAGCTTTTGCCTTGAGTTTGACTGCTTGTGGCGGGGGCGGTGGTGAAACCACTACCACTGGTGGAGGAGATACAGGAGGCGAAACTTCTACTTCTTCTATTAGTGTTCCTTTTGATAGTACTGTCAATTTGACTGGTGCAGGAGCGACTTTTCCCGCCGCTTTATTTCAAAACTGGTTTGTTTCTTTAAATAGAGAAGTGCCTAAATTACAAGTTAACTATCAATCTGTAGGTAGTGGTGCAGGAATTGAGCAATTTATTCAGCAGAATGTTGATTTTGGTGCTAGTGATGTGGCAATGAAAGATGAAGATATAGCCAAAGTCGATCGAGGAGTGTTATTGTTACCCGTAACTGCTGGAGGAATTGTATTTGCTTACAACCTACCCGGAGTTGATAAACTACAATTAAGTAGGGAAACCTATGTGGACATGGCACTAGGTAAAATTACTCGTTGGAATGATCCTAAAATTGTCGCCGATAATCCTGATGTAACTTTACCCGATCGAAATATTACTTTTGTGCATCGTTCCGATGGTAGTGGTACGACAGGATTCTTAACCAAGCATTTGAGCGCTATTAGCGACGAATGGAAAGAAAAAGTGGGAGAAGGAACTACCGTACAATGGGGACGTTCTGGGGGTACATTTTTAGGTAGTAAAGGTAATGAAGGAGTAACAGCTACTATTCAACAAACAGAAGGCGCGATCGGTTATATTGAGTACGGTTATGCCGTTAATAATAATATTCCCAAAGCCAGTTTACAAAATAAATCGGGTGCTTTTGTTTATCCTGAAGATGCTACCACTTCCGCTACTTTAGCCGCCGTAGAATTGCCTGAGAATTTAAGAGCTTTTATTACCGATCCCGAAGGTGAAGATTCTTACCCCATTGTCACCTACAGTTGGATTTTAGCCTATGAAAAATATGATGATCCTAATAAAGCCATCGCTATGGAAGCCATGATTCAATACGCCTTAACCGAAGGTCAAGAAGTAGCTATCGGTTTAGGTTATATTAAATTGCCTCAAAATGTCAGAGAACAAGTAGCAGAAGTTGCGGATCGAATCACTCCAGATTTTACGATTAACGTTAACTAGAATTTAATCTTCTTCCTTTACTTTATAGAGAGAAATTAAATACAAAGCCAAAATCATGGTAATCATCAAAAGTCGATTAATCAAATCTCTCACATTGCTTACTTTTGCCCTGAGCTTAAACGCCTGTGGTAATAATCAGAATCGAGAAGGGGTAGGAAAAAATGGAGAACCTCCTACAATTACCGTTCCTTTTACCAGTCCTTTGACTCTCACGGGTGCAGGGGCAACTTTTCCCGCTCCCCTATATCAAAACTGGTTCGTTCTTTTAAATCGCCTAGTACCAAATTTACAGGTTAACTATCAATCCGTAGGTAGTGGCGCTGGTATTGAACAATTCACCAGAGGAACAGTGGATTTTGGGGCTAGTGATGTTGCCATGAGTGATGAACAGATGAGTGCGGTGAGTAGAGGTGTTTTGCTTTTACCAGTTACCGCAGGATCGATCGTCTTTGCCTATAATCTACCCGGAATAGAGGAGTTAAAATTAAGCCGAGATACCTATGTGGGTATTGCGTTGGGTACAATTACTCGTTGGAATGATCCTAAAATTGTTGCCGACAATCCCGATTTAACCTTACCCGATCGAAATATTACCTTTGTTCATCGTTCTGATGGTAGTGGTACAACTGGGGTATTCACCAAACATTTAGCCGATATTAGCGAAGAATGGAATACGCAAATAGGACAGGGAACTTCTGTTCAATGGGGTCGTCAGGGTGCTACCTTTTTAGGAGGTAGAGGCAATGAAGGGGTGACGGCGATTATTCAACAAAATCAAGGTTCGATCGGTTATGTAGAATACGGTTTTGCCAAGAAAAATAATATTCCTATGGCAATTCTCGAAAATAAAGAAGGTAATTTTATCGCTCCCACCGAAGAAACAGGTACAAATGCACTGGCTAATGTAGAATTACCAGAAAATTTACGCGCTTTTATTTCTGATCCCCCCGGAGAAAATTCCTATCCCATTGTCACCTACACTTGGATTTTAGCTTATCAAAAGTATGATGATCCTAACATCGCCATTGCTATGGAAGCCATGATTCAATATGCTTTAACCTATGGGCAAGACGTAGCCTCAGATTTAGGTTATATTCCTTTACCTCAAAACGTAATTGAAACGGTGGCAAAAGTAGCGGATCAAATTAGTCCAGATTTTACTATAAAGGTTAACTAAAATTTAACCTTCATGGTTTAGGTTATAGGGAATAATTGTTGAATCAGGTAAGGAAAGAATCCAATCAATTATTTTGATTAACTTTCCTGCCCATGAGGAAATTAATTAATGGTAATCTAGTAACAATTACTACAAAAATCATATATTAAAAATTAAAACATATCAACTTCTTAGAATCAAGAAGATTTGACACTAATGATTATAAAAGTATAACTATAAGTAAAATGACACACTCCGATCCTTCTAACAATCCAATCTTGAGGGAAAGATCCCCTTTTGAAAAAACCTTCGATCGAGGTTTTGAATGGTTAACCCTTGCCTTTGCTTTAAGCATTGGCTTAATTTTGATTAGTGTAGCTCTCATTGTTGCCGTAGGTGCATTTCCTGCCATTAAAGAGTTTAATTTTAGTTTCTTTACCAATAGTAACTGGAATCCCGTCACCGATGAATACGGGGTAATTGCGGTTATTTACGGTACGATCGTATCCTCTCTAATCGCCCTATTAATTGCCATTCCTTTAGGAGTTGGGGCGGCAGTATTTTTGAGTGAAGACTTTATACCCGAACAAATTCGGACTGTATTAGTATTTTTAGTCGAATTATTAGCCGCTATTCCCAGTGTGGTTTATGGTTTATGGGGGATTTTTGTCTTAATACCTTTGACGACTACTTTTGGCACATGGCTTAATGAAAATTTTGGTTGGTTTCCTCTATTTAGTAGTACTCCCGCCGGACCCGGTATGTTACCTGCGGGGATTGTTTTATCGATTATGATTTTACCGATTATTATTGCCATTTCTCGTGATTCCCTAGCTTCTTTACCCCCTGATTTACGTCAAGCCTCCCTCGGATTGGGTGCAACCCGTTGGGAAACCATTTTCCGAGTTTTAATTCCTGCGGCAATTTCAGGCATTATGGGCGGAATTATGTTAGCTTTAGGTCGTGCTATGGGAGAAACCATGGCGGCTACCATGATTATCGGTAACTCTAACCGTATCAGTATCTCTATTTTAGACCCTGCTAATACGATCGCATCCCTTATTGCCAATCAATTTGCTGAAGCCAGTGGTTTACAAATTTCAGCTCTGATGTACGCAGGTTTAGTGTTAATGATTTTAACCTTAATCGTCAATATCCTTGCTGAATACATTGTTAGTCAAGTTAAAGCCAAATACGAATAAAACAAATTAATTGTCATTGCGAGGTAACGAAGCAATCTTAAATCAGCTATTCATTCTCAATTCTTAATTCTTAATTCTCAATTCTCAATTCTTAATTCTTAATTATGAGTACTCTTAGTATCGGTAGTTTAAAAAAGAAATCCTCTAGTCCTAGAGTTATTTTAGGATCAGTTATGACGGGATTAAGTGCTTTATGTTTAATAGCAACTTTAGTTCCTTTAATTGCAGTACTTTATTTTGTCATTGTACAAGGTTTTAGTCGTCTCAATTTTGATTTATTTACCCAATTACCGCCTCCCCCCGGATTAAGTGAAGGGGGTTTAGCTAATGCCATTATTGGTACTTTAGTCGTAGTTGGTATAGCTGTAATTATTGCTGTACCCATTGGAGTATTAGCCGCCGTCTATCTCTCGGAATTTAGTAATAATAATAAATTCGCCACCAGTATTCGTTTTGCCACTAACGTTTTAAGTGGTGTACCCTCCATTATTGCGGGGATTTTCGCCTTCGGTTTATTAGTAGGTAGTGGTGTTGTTGGTTTTTCTGCTATTGCGGGGGGAGTTGCTTTATCGGTGTTGATGTTACCCACCATTATTCGGACTACTGACGAAGCCTTAAAAATTGTACCCCAAGAAATTCGCTGGGCGGCTTTAGGGGTTGGTGCTTATAAGTATCAAACCGTGATTAAAATAGTGCTTCCTGCGGCTTTACCCGGTATCATTACAGGTGTTACTCTTGCGATCGCACGGGCGGCTGGAGAAACCGCACCTTTAATCTTTACCGCCTTATTCTCTAATTTTTGGCCTAATGTATCTGTACAAGGATTAAAAGAACCCATTGCCACTTTATCCGTGCTAGTCTATAACTTTGCTATTTTACCCTTTAAACCACAACAAGAATTAGCTTGGGCGGGGTCATTAATTTTGGTATTCTTAGTATTAGGTACAAGTATTCTGGCTCGTTTAGCCACCCGTAGAAAGATTTATTAGTCTTAACTTAGTCAATAGATATTCTCTCATTGCGAGGTACGAAGCAATCTTTATTTTTAATCAATTAATTATATTAAATAGCAAAAAAAATCATGCAAGAATCATTAATAAATGAAGAAGAATCTCTTAATATTCCAGTATTTGAATTAAGAGGTGTGGATATTTTTTATGGTAGTCATAAGGCAGTCAGAGATGTCAATTTAGATATTGCTACCAAAAAAATCACTGCTTTTATTGGTCCTTCGGGCTGTGGTAAAAGTACTATTTTACGATGTTTAAATCGCTTAAATGACTTAATTAACTCTTTTAAAATTCATGGTGTTGTCACTTATCACGGACAAAATTTATACGCTAAGGATATTGATCCTGTAGAAGTAAGGAAACGTATTGGCATGGTATTTCAAAGACCTAATCCTTTCCCTAAAACTATCTATGATAATGTTGCCTATGGTGCAAGGGTGAACGGTTATAAAGGGGATTTAGACGAGTTAGTAGAAACTTCTCTCCGCCGTGCGGCTTTGTGGGATGAAGTAAAAGATAAGTTAGGAGAAAGTGGTTTTTCTCTATCAGGAGGACAACAACAAAGATTGTGTATTGCAAGGGCGATCGCCGCCGAACCCGAAGTATTACTTATGGATGAACCTTGTTCTGCCCTTGATCCTATTTCTACCCTAAAAGTAGAAGAATTAATGCAGGAGTTAAAGGAGAACTATACGATCGTAATCGTCACCCACAATATGCAACAAGCCACGAGGGTAGCGGATATGACAGCCTTTTTCAATGCGGAAGCAGTAGGGAAAGGAAGTAAAGTCGGTTATTTAGTGGAATATGACAAGACTGAAAAAATATTTAGTAATCCAGAAGAACAGTCCACCAAAGATTATGTTAGCGGAAGATTTGGTTAAATAAGCTAATTTGCATTAGACTTCTCCAGAAATTATGATTTTATTACCGTAGAACAGGTATCTTGCCTGTATTTTTGAAGATGTCTATTGAAGTTTACTGGTGATGGTAGGGAAAAGGGAAGAGGGAAAAGGGAAGAGTTAAGACTTTCAGTCATTTTCACAAATTAATAAAAAATGTAAGTTAAATGCGTCTTAGCTTATCTGAGAATTAATTATTTTAGCGAAATCAGGTTAATCGATCGATGCTCACGAAAAAAAATGTTTTAATTATTGGTGGTAGTCAAGGTATTGGCAATGGTTTTGTGCAACAGTTAATGACGCAACCTGATGTTAATTATATTTTTGCGACTTATCGTCATAGTCTCAAACAACTGGAAGGTTTATCTACAGAAAAAGTTATCCCTGTTAAGGTAGATGTTACCCAAGAGACTGACATCGAAAATGCTGTTAAAACTATTCTCTCTAGGGTGAAAGATTTACATTTAGTGATTAATTGTGTGGGTATTCTCCATGAGAAGGATTTGCAACCTGAGAAAAGCCTTAAACACCTTAACGCTGATAATTTATTGCACTATTTTCGAGTTAACACAATTCCCACTGGTATTTGGGCAAAACATTTATTACCTCTATTCAAACATTCAGATTCTAGTGTTTTTGGGATTATTTCCGCTAAGGTTGGCAGTATTGAGGATAATCATTTAGGGGGTTGGTATGGTTATCGGATGTCGAAGGCGGGTTTAAATATGTTGATTAAAAATATCTCGATCGAGTATAGTCGGGTTAGTAAAAGTTCGATCGTGGTGGCTTTACATCCGGGTACAACTGATACTCAATTATCTTTACCTTTTCAAAAAAATGTACCCTCTGAAAAACTTTTTTCTGTAAATCTTTGCACTCAACAATTATTATCGGTAATAAGTAAGTTAACTATTAAAGATACAGGGAAGTTTTTTTCTTGGGATGGTAGTCATCTACCCTTTTAACAATTAACAATTAACAACTATTCATTATTCCCTATTCACTATTCACTATTCACTATTCACTATTCATTATTCACTATTCACTATTCACTATTCACTATTCACTATTTTGCGGATTGAATTAATAACCATGTACCCGTACCCAATCCCAAGAAGTTGGGCAACCATGCCGCCATAAACGGTGTTAAAATGCCCCATACGCCCATGGATTCGCTGACAAAGGAAAGAAGGTAATAGGAGAAAATTAAACCAACACAGATACCAAAACTCGTGGCTTTATTGGTGTTTTGAGGGCGCACTCCCAAAGCCGCCCCGATTAAGCCAAAAACTACACACACAAAGGGTAGAGATATTTTGCCTTGAATCCTGACTAAGATTTTACGGATTTCTTTTTCATTGGCACTTAATTTAACAATCTTTAAATGTTCCCTAGCTTGGGCTATACTCATTTCATCATAACTTGGCGGTCTTTGCGCTAAATCTAAAGGCGCTCTGGATAAGGCTAATTGTTGATGTTCAAAACGCACTATATTACGGTATGAACCATCGGGAGAAATCAAGTAAATTGTACCGTTGAAAAAATCCCAAACGTTTTCCCCTATATTCCATGTGGCGGTTTTGGAGGTTAAAATTTGGTTTACTCCGTCTCTGGAAAGGTCTAAAATGGTTAAGTCTTTCATCTGTTCGCCGTTAAATTCTTCGGCATAGAACAAACGCACTAATACTGAGTGACGGCTACCGTCTTCGTGTTCTACGGTGGTGTATTCGGGATATAAGATGTTGCGATCTTTGAAGGTGGGGCGGACTCGATCGAGTGCTTTTTGTAGGGTTAAGGTAGCTTCTCGATTGGCTGAGGGGCTAACTACGTCGTTGATAAAAAAGGTTATGCCCGTGACGATAAGACTCAACATAAGAGCAGGTAAAATTAAACGATAGACGTTAACGCCGATACTTTTAAGGGCAATTATTTCGCTATCACTAGAGAGGCGACTATAAGCCATGAGGGTAGCGAGTAATACTGACATGGGAAATGCTAAGGCGATAAATTCGGGCATTCTTAGCAGTAAAATTTTGACGGCAACGCTTAATAATAATCCAGACTCGGTTACTTTGCGGATGAGTTCAAATAGTGTGCCGATGGATAATCCTAAAGAGGTAAACAAGCCTATCCCAAAGAGAAAGGGTAATAATAGTTCGATCGTAATATATCGATCCATTACGGATATTTGGGGGAATGGTATTGAAAAACGTTCTTTTTCCATGAGGTTTAGACTTGAAAATTATCTCCTAAATAGTATTGTTTAACGAGGGGGTTATTGTAAAGTTCTTCTCCCGTACCTGATGCTAAAATTTGACCTTCTCTCATAATATACGATCGATCGGTAATAGCCAAAGTTTCTCTCACATTGTGATCTGTAATCAGAATACCCATACCTCGTTCCTTGAGTCCAGCGATAATATCTTGAATCTCTGATACGGCAATGGGATCAACTCCCGCAAATGGTTCATCTAACAAAAGGAATTTAGGTCCATCTTTACCTACCGCTAACGCCCTTGCTAACTCGGTTCTACGTCTTTCTCCCCCCGATACCTGAGAACCTTGAGTATTTACTACTTTATCCAAACGAAATTCAGCAATTAATTGTTCTAAACGCATTTTACGAAAACGAGCCGAAGGGTTAGTTTGTTCTAATACTAATAGTATATTTTCTTTGACGGTTAAATTACGAAAAATACTAGCCTGTTGAGTTAAATAACCAATACCTAATTTTGCTCGTTGATTGAGTTGTAATTTAGTAATATCTTCCTCATCCAAATAAACTTTACCCTCATTGGGTTTAACTAAACCAGTGGTAATATAAAAAGTTGTGGTTTTACCTGCTCCATTTGGTCCTAATAAACCGACAATTTCTCCTTGAGAAACCTTGAGATTTACTCGATTGACAATACATCTTTTACCATAGTATTTGTGGACATTATCTAATAATAATTTCATTATAGAGAGGAATTAAGAATGAGCAATGAGAAATGAGGAATTATTTACTATACACTATACACTATACACTATACACTATCTAGTTTGATTTTCATTTTCTTCTACTAAATAAATTGATTCTACTTGTTGTTTAGTTTCAGGAGTAGCAATAAAACGCCCTTCATCGATTAAGTATGTCATAGTCTCTGCTCTCATGGTGTTGCCATCTTGTAAAACATAAACATTTCCTGTTAATACTAAGCGTCTTTCTCTACTAAAATATTGGGCTTGGGTGGAAGTCGCTTGAAGATTTCGAGCAGGATAGTTGATATAGACATTTCCCCTAGCGGTGATTACTCCTGTTTCAGAGTTAGCTTCTTGCACGTCCGATCGAACCGTTAAAGGTTGTCCTTGTGCTACAGCTTGAACTTCATTAAACTTGAATTGACTGGAGAAACCGAAAACACTTAGGGTTAAAACAGATAAAGTGATTAAGGATGAATAGAGGATTTTTTTGGGCAGTTCGATCGAGACTTTCATGGCAATAATATGTATTTGACGAAGGAATAATTTGTATTTGATGAGGATAGGTGAAAAAATAATTTTATAACATTAGATTAAGATTTGGAATGTATTTGTTATTTTACATTCTTTTTTGATACTGTGAATCGTGAAAAAGAAGACCATAACGAATTTAAGTTAAAGTAAATAGAATAAGACTTACGCATTTTGCACTAGAAATCAATAATTGAGATTGCTTCAGGTTGTTTCGTTGCCTCGCAACGCGCCTCACCGCAATGACAGAATATAGTTATTATTGCCTAAGTCGAGATAAATATTCATCACATTTAATTATAATCTTTTATGTTTAATTGGTTTCGCCGTAATAAAGAGAATAAAGAAAATCAAACTCCTGCGCCAGTGGTAGAAAATAAATCTTCGGAGACAAAAACCGAAGAAACCACAACCCCTATAGCAGATCAAGCCTCCTTAGAATGGGCAAAAACCGCCTTTGCTAATATTCAAAAACAAAAACAACAATTACAAGAAACAGACACAGAGGAAAAAGCCTCCGAATCTGATTCTGAAACAATCACAGAAAAAATAGAACCTTCTACCACTGAAACAGAAACTGTCTCCACAGAAGATGTTGTAAAAGAAGATTCGATCGAGCAAAATGTTCCCGCTTGGTTGCAAAAGTCCGATCGATTGGAAGTATTAAAAGAAACCGCTATTGAGGAAGAACAAGAGCTAGACGAAGATTTCTTATGGTCAGCTCAGGTATTAGCCAATCAAGGACGATTACCCGAAGATGTGTCCGAAGATGAGTTTATTTGGCTGAAAAAACTCCGTCAAGGCTTAGGCAAAACTCGCCGTAATTTAATTAATCAACTGAAATCTGTTGTCGGACAAGGACCTCTCAATCAAGAGGCGGTAATGGAAATCGAGGCGATGTTATTAAGTGCTGATGTGGGTATCGAAGCCACCGACTATATCATTACGACTTTACAAAATAAACTAAAAGAGGAAGCCTTACCACCCGAAGAAGCCATTGCTTATTTAAAAGAAATTTTACAGTCTGTATTAGACGAACCCCTCAAAAAACTGACAAAAACCGAATTTGACCCCGAAGAAGGAAAACTCAATATTTGGTTGTTAACAGGGGTGAATGGTGTAGGCAAAACCACTACGATCGGTAAATTAGCCCATTTAGCGCAAACATCAGGTTATAAATGCGTCATCGCCGCCGCCGATACCTTCCGTGCTGCTGCCGTAGAACAAGTTAAAGTATGGGGTGAAAGAACCAATACTCCTGTCATTGCTAATCAAGGACAAAATACCGATCCCGCCGCCGTTGTCTTTGACGGTATTACCGCTTCGATCGCACGGGAAGCAAATTTATTATTGGTAGATACCGCAGGAAGATTACAAAATAAAAAGAACTTAATGGAAGAATTAAGCAAAATCCGCCGTATCATCGATAAAAAAGCCATAAACGCCCATGTAGAGTCATTATTGGTACTAGATGCCACTTTAGGACAAAATGGACTCAGACAAGCCCAAGTATTCTCAGAAGCGGCACAATTAACGGGGGTTGTTTTAACCAAGTTAGACGGCACAGCTAAAGGCGGTGTTGCTCTTGCGGTATGTCAACAACTGAATTTACCCATAAGGTTTATTGGTGCAGGAGAAGGCATTGAAGATTTACGCCCTTTCTCTAGCTATGAATTTGTAGAAGCGTTACTTTCCGCTTAGATTTCAGAGTGAGGGAATTTCCCTCATTCAACAAAACTTACAAAGGTAAAAAATTTGCATCCTCATTCTTAGTAATTAAATCATCTTATCAAATTTTAAAACCTTCGATCACACCTTCAAAACTCGATCTTCTGCGGTGCTGTTCGATCGAACTTTAATCTGTTTATCGGTAATTAAATTGGGCAATAAGGGACAAGTAACAGTGTACACTTGTGTACAGTGCCAAATTAAATGACGTGATGACAAATTACTGTCATCGGCTATAAATTCTTTCTGCTCTTCATTATAGCCATTTTGTACTAATTTTGTACCATTAATTTTAGTGACAGATTCAATGTCGTTTGTCAAATTTATGACAGATTCAATGTCGCTTTTCTTTTTATTCAAAGTGACAAATTCAGTGTCGCTTTTTCTCCATAACATATATTCATGAGAAATATTTTGTTTTTGTATCCCTATTGAGAATTTTGAATACAATTAAGTTGTAAGTGATTTCGGACAGAATATAAAAGCGATGACAAAAAAAACTTATGAAGTCTTCCAATCGGTAGAAAACAAGGCTAACCTCCTTGCAGGTTACTGGGATAACTTCAAAGCGGAGATTATTCAGCATTTACCAGAATCCTATCATGGTGAAATCGAGGAACTCTCTAATAACCTAGAAAAATCTTTAGGGTTATTAATCGATGAATTGCGTCATCCAACCCTGACTTTAGCGACGACTGGCACAACGAGCAGTGGTAAAAGTACCTTAGTCAATTTTCTGTGTGGGGCTGATATTGTGCCTACTGCGGTAAGTGAAATGAGTGCAGGATCTGTTACGATCGAATACAGTGAGGAAAAAGTTCTAATCATTGAAGAAACAACTCAAGCCTCGTGGGAATGTGGTGAATGGAGAAATATTAGTGATGAGGGAATTTATCAACGCTTGGAGCAGGTGATGATTAGTTATATTGATAACAAAAAAAATCAATCCAGTTTGGCTTATCCGAAATTTTTGATTCATTATCCCTTCAGACTTTTTAAAGAATATGAACGAGATTTACCTAGAGGTGTAAGGGTTAAATTACTAGATTTACCAGGTCTATCCTATGTAGGTGATGAAACCAATATGGAAGTCATTAGGCAGTGTCGAGAAGCGTTATGCCTCGTTACCTACAACAGTCAAGAAACCGATCCGCAAAAAGTTAGAAGTCTATTACTACAAGTCGTTGAACAAGTTAAAAGTTTGGGGGGTTCCCCTGATAGAATGTTGTTTATTCTCAACAAGATTGATGTTTTCAGAAATGATAGGGATTGGGTAGAAAGTGAAAGACGTTTTGTGGAAAAAACCACCCAAAGTATAAAAAAAGAACTCACCGAACAATTGAGTGAATACACCCAAGAGATCGAAAATCTCAAAATTATCAAATTAAGTACTTTACCTGCTTTATTCGCTTTACAAATCCGCAGTGATAATCAAAATGATAGCACCTTAGCTTGTCGGGATGCTGACCGTAAATGTAGTCAATTAATTGACGAAGATATTTTAGAGGATTTACCCAGAAAAGCAGAAAATTGGTCCAGTCAAGATAAGATTCGGGTAGCTGAAGATTTATGGCAAAAATCTTATGCTGGAGAATTTCAAGAATATTTGAGCTTACATATTACTCAACATTTTCCTAAATTAGTTATTCCCCAGGCGATCGAGCGATTTAATGTTGCGGCAGGAAATAGTATTGCACAATGGGCAGTGCAAACAACTACTGCAATTCTTAATAGTTCCAAAGAAAATTATCAGCAGGAATCTGAAAGAATCCAATACATAGAACACTCTTTAAATCAATTTCTTCAAGAAAATAATGAGGATTTACGCCGCCCTTTTGAGAAACTTCATCAAAAATGCCAAGAATACTTAGGTCAACCCAATATGGAAGACCTAGTAATGAGTTTAGAAGGTGCTGTCGAAGAACTTCAAAAAACTGACGTTTACAAACAAATTGCAAATAAATTAGTTCCGCTTTATGATTGGCAAGAAGCATTAAGTAGAGGAGTTAATCAGATTTTAGAAGCAGTATCGGAATCATTAAATAACGGAAAAATTACTTTAGATAGTCCACATTTCAAAAAAGCAGATCCTGAGAGTATTGTTTGGCTGGAAAATAACTTAAGAAGATTAATAAACTCAGGTTACAGCTATTCTATAGCTAAGGATGGTCAAGAAATAGAAGCGAAAAATGATGACGACAAAAAGAAACTTAAAGAAATCAATGATGGATTAAATGAATTATCGAGTAGTTTAAATCAAATTGTCGCACAAGTATTATATAAATTATCCACACAGGAAATAAATAGAATGTATGAAGCTGTTTCAGAATTATTCAAGTTTCATCTTGCTTATTTAGAGAAGGGTGGAAATGATATTGCTCCAAATATTATTATTAGATTTCCTACTTCTAAACTTGGACAGATTACGAAAGAGTTAAATTTTCTTAAGTTAAGTTTTGAATCCAAATTTGATATTACTCCTCAAGAATATACTGTGCAGTATAGAAGTTGGAAATATTGGTTAGGTATTTTTCGTAAAAAAGAAACTCGTTCTAGTGATAATGCTATTGTTCCTAGCACTAAAATAATTGTTACAGACTGGAAAAAACAGTTGAAAAAATTTGAACCTGATATGTTAAAGCAAGTTGTACAATGGTTATTGTCGCAAATTAATGATTTAACAACAAATGTAGAAATTGTTAACAATACAATTCTTAATCAATATAGAGAGAGACTAGAGAAAGCTATACACGAAGTTACTTTTGATTACCAAAAACAGCAAAATGTTTGGAAACCGATGCAACAAAAAGCAAAAAAATTAGAACAAGAATTTTCTCAACTGGGTAAACTTCAGGAGAAAGAGGAGGGTGTTAACTTAAGTGGATAGTAATGATTTTGATAAAAACTATAAACAACTCATGGACAAAGTTTATCCTCATATTAAAGATCAAAAAATAGGTACTTTAAACTCTGTCGTTTATTTTATTTTAGATGAAGTTCAAGCTGAACAACTTTGTCAAAAATATGGGATTGGCAATACTTCTCCTTTAAATGAAGACCTAAAGATTCTTGATAACATTATATATACAGTTTATATAGCCAGACAAAAAAAAGTTAGTGAGAACAGTATCATGAAAAATTCTCTCGAATCATTTAAAAATTATTTTGAAGACTTTCGACAAAAAATTATCGACGCTTTAAATAGCAATGATAATCAATACAAAATAGAATTGATCGTATTTACATCCGTTATTTTAATTGGATTATATTTGTCTCGAAAACTGTTAAGTAAAAATTCCTCAATACTTCAGTTAAACCCAGAAAATAATATTAACCAACGTCGCAACACATTTATTCCTACTGCAATATGTTTAGCAGTTCCTTCATCATCAATTTATGATTTAACTGTAGGAAAAGTAATTAACAGAGATCAGATAATTCAGATAATTGATTCGGCATCCTATTTTTTATGTTCTGAAATAGAAGAGGCTGGCAAACTATCTATAGATATTGATAGTTCTCAAGAACCTTCAGCTGATAGTCAATTAAAATTTTATATTAGAATTGATATTCCTGATGGCAAAAATATTTTAGGCGTACAAACTATACCTATCCTTAAAGGATATATTCGAGAACTTCCTTCCAATACACAGGGTAAAATTAAGAAGTTAGGTCGTCTAGGAAGTGTCTATAGTTTAAAATCATTTAACCGTATTTAAGGAGTGAGTGAAATGGATTGGAAATCAGCTTCATCATACTATGAAACACTCCTCGGTGATGTCTTAAACATCCAACATTTTGCAGTGGACTTAGCCAAACTTCCTCAAGCAGAAGTTCCCCCCCAATTAACTGAAACTCTTATAGAAGAAGCCAAACCTGCTAACCGTCAACTGGAAAGACTGAGAAAAAGAGAATTTCGCATTGCTGTTGTTGGCTTAGAAAAAGCAGGAAAAAGTACCTTTATTAACGCTTGGTTAGAATGTGATTTACTTCCCGCCAAAGGAGGAAGATGTACCTTTACCACCACTCAAATTTACTCCGTTAAAAGTGAATCTGAACAAAGATTAGAAGTACAAACTCGCACGGAAGAACAATTTATTCATCTCCTCAAAGCATTAGAAACGGCTGGTGCAAATGAAGATTTAAAAACCATCCAAGAAAACAAAATTACCTTACAACAAGTCAGACAAGAAGGCAATTTAGTCATTCCCTTTACCCGACTAGAAGACATCCGAGAACAACTGAAAAAATACGTTGCTGATGAAAAATATGCTCACGCTGTTTTAGAAGCCCGACTTTATACCAATAAACTTGCTCAAGCTGAAGGAATCGTTTTTTATGACGTTCCTGGCTCAGATTCTGGGTTAGCAAAGCACGTTGACGAAGCACAACAAATGTTATCCGACTGTGATGCAGTCATTGTTATTCAACGTTTTCGCAGTATTCGAGAAGCGGAATTAGAGATCATTAAATTTACCGAACAAGGGGATAAAAATGTAACCATAGCTGATAAATTATTTGTCTTTTTAAGTCATATTGACTCATTAGGTAGTGCAGAAGCATTGAAAACTCATATTGCAGAAGCCTCTCAAGATTGGTCAAAACGGGCTAATTTACCCGTCAATCGCATTGTTTCTGGTTCGGCAGGAGCTTATTTGATCTTAAATAATCTAGCAGAAGAACATACTCAATTAGAAATCGGTCAAACCAGTAATATTCGAGATAAACTAAGAACTTTAACAGGAATTATAGACGATGACATCTTAAAAACTGAAGGTACTGGAATCCCTAACATTAAACAAAAAATCTTTAATTATATTAATACCGAACGAGTAGAAATTCTCAGAAAACGGTGTGAAGCCTCGATCGATAAACTTGTTAATACCTCAGAAGAAATTTATCATCTGGTTAGTCAAAAATTTCCCGAAAATCCCGAAGAAGCACAACGCTTTGAAGAAGAAAAAAGACGTATATCTTTTTCAGAATGGTGGAAAAGTCGATGGGAACAGATTAAAGCAGATTTACAAAAATTTTATGAAACATCAGTTATTAATAAACCCTTAGAAAAAGTTAATAATCATTCCTCCAGTAGTATTGAGAAATTTAGAGAACGTTATCAACAACTGGTAGAAAGTGAAATGGAGAAATTAAGACAAGAAACCTTAAGAAAAAAAGAGACAATTTTTGATGCCAACTCTTTCCCAGACTTCGACAAAGCAAGAGCTAATTATGCTTGGCGAGATGATTTATATGCCGATATTAGAAAGTTTTTAGATGCCCTTGCCCGACAATTAGCCGCCGAATTAAAGGATGAAGCCTTAAAATTAGTGGATTATATGTCATCCTTATTATGGGGAAGTCATCAAGTTAAAGACCGATTAATTGGTTATTCTGAGCAAGAATTTCTAACTCGTTTAGAAAATAGTCTAAGTGTTTTATTTTTAAGATTTGCTCGTCCCGTTGCCGAAGCATTAATTCGTGGTCCAGTTAATAGCGATACCCGAAGCCAAATTGTTAAATCTTTGGGGGCTGATGTTGAGTTGATAGATAATTATTATCAAGGAGATGAACCTGCTTTTAGAGTCCTCAAAAAGTATGTTAAATATGGCTCTGATTTACTCTTTAAGGCGGATCTACGTCAACAAGTTTTAGGTGTAGCGGAAATCGCTAAAAATGTTATTGGTATGACAATTGATACAGTCATGGATTTATCTGACGAATTAAAATCAGCCAGAGATATTGTTACCTTTGAAGTTACTAACGATATAAATGCTTTTGAAGAATACTTACGCAATGGTATTTTTGAAGCAGCAGGGTTTGAGTCTTATTGTATCCAAGAATTAAGAGGATTAGTTGATCTTTTTCGAGAGAAGGAGGGAACGTGGGCAGGTGTGGCTCAAAATGAATGGTATAAAGAAAATCCTCAACTTTTAGCTGAGTTGCCAAGAAATTTAAAATCACAGGAGTTTAATTTAGAAGTAAGTGAACGACTCAGACAATTATCTACGGCTTTAAAAAGAAGTAACCGTGATATGAGCCTAAGTTAGATCGGAGAGAGGGGAGACTTTTCTGCGAAGCTAATGGAATTGTTTGCAAATAATTAAAACATCAGTGTTGTCATTTTAGGTTTATGACAGATAAAATGGCATTAGTGATTTTAAAAAACTGAAGGAAGATGAACTACGAAGAAAAGAATATTCAACAGGAGCAGACTAAAACAATCCCGAAACCAATAGTTTCTGAACTTCCTGTGGAAGCTCGAAAAAAATTGGAGGTGATCCAAACTCTTTTAGAGCCGTGCGATCGTACCACCTATGGTCACAAACTGCGAGAAGGGGCAATGAAATTAGGAATCTCAGTTCGATCGTTACAGAGATTGTTCAAACGTTACCAACACGAAGGTATAACTGCCTTAGTGACGATTGACAGAAGAGATAAAGGGAAACATCGCATCGATGATTTTTGGCAAGAGTTCATTGTCAAAACCTACCAACAGGGAAATAAGGGTAGTAAAAGAATGAACGTTAAACAGGTTGCTATTCGAGTTCAAGCAAAAGCATACGAACTCAAAGAAACCGACTATCCATCCTATAGAACAGTGTTAAGAGTTCTCAAACCATATATTGAAAAGAAAGATAAAAGTATTCGATCGCCAGGGTGGCAGGATAATAGTTTATCCGTTAAAACTCGTGATGGTTTTGACTTAGATATTAGTTACAGTAATCAAGTTTGGCAATGTGATCATACCCGTGCAGATATACTTTTAGTCGATCGACATGGAGAGTTAATCGGTCGTCCTTGGCTTACTACTGTAATTGATAGTTACTCTCGTTGTATAGTGGGGATTAATTTGGGTTTTGATGCTCCCAGTTCTTTGGTTGTTGGTTTAGCTTTACGTCATGCTATTTTACCTAAGAATTACGCTGAAGATTACGGGCTTAACTGCGACTGGGGTACTTATGGAGTGCCTCAATATCTTTTTACAGATGGTGGCAAGGATTTCCGTTCTAACCACTTAGCGGAGATTGCCACGCAATTAGGTTTTGTTTTAAAGTTACGCGATCGACCCTCTGAAGGTGGTATTGTGGAACGTCCTTTTAAAACTCTTAATCAAAGTTTATTTTCCACTCTACCAGGTTACACTGGCTCGAATGTTCAAGAACGTCCTAAAGATGCTGAAAAAGATGCCCAATTAACATTGCAAGAATTAGAACGTCTAATCGTCCGTTTCATTGTGGATAAGTACAATCAAAGCATTGATGCGAGAATGGGCGACCAAACTCGTTTTCAACGATGGGAAGCAGGATTAAGGGCTATTCCTGAAGTCCTATCGGAACGAGAATTAGATATTTGTCTGATGAAACAAGCTCGAAGACAAGTTCAAAGGGGTGGTTATATTCAGTTTGAAAATATCAACTACAAAGGAGAATATTTGGAAGGTTATGCTGGAAAAACTATTAGCATCAGATACGATCCCAGAGATATTACCACAATTTGGATTTACCAATGGAACAAAGGACAAGAAGAATTTTTAACTCGTGCTTTTGCTCAAGGCTTAGAAACTGAAAGTTTAAGTTTGGACGATGCCAAGGCAAGTGCAAAAAGACTTCGAGAACAGGCTAAAACCATTAATAATGATGCAATATTGCAGGAGGTGATTGAACGGGAAGTATCTGTTAACAAAAAAACCCGTAAGCAACGCCAAAAGCAAGAGCAGAGCTATAAGGCAACATCTCAGCAACCTGTTATTACAGAGGAACAAAAAGAGAATCAAACTGACGATGAATTAGTCAATGAAAGCGTTGATTCGGCGATCGAGGAAATCGAAGTGTGGGATTTAGATGAAATGAAAGAAGATTATGGATGGTAAAAATATGAGTAATGCACAATCGATCGCAACGGAGTTAGGGGAATTACAGCAAGATGAACAATGGTTACAGTTAGAAATTGATCGTCTTAATCGTAATAGTATCGTACCGTTAGAGCATTTACGAGAACTACATAGTTGGCTAGATGAAAAACGTAAAGCACGACAATCCTGCCGTATTGTGGGGGAATCTCGAACAGGAAAAACTATTGCTTGTGAATCCTATACATTAAGGAATAAACCTAATCAACAGGGGCAACAAACACCCTCTGTTCCTGTTGTATATATTATGCCTCCGACTAAGTGTTCTGCTAAAGATTTTTTTAAGGAGATTATTGAATCTCTAAGATATAGAGCTGTAAAAGGTACAGTGTCAGATTTTCGATCGAGGGCGATGGAAGTATTAAAAGCCTGTGACGTACAAATGTTGATAGTGGATGAAGCCGATCGTTTAAAACCTGATACCTTTCCTGATGTGAGAGATATTAGTGATAAGTTAGAAATTTCTGTGGTATTGGTGGGAACTGATCGGCTAGAGGCTGTCATTAAGCGAGATGAGCAGATTTACAACAGATTTCGATCGCATCGTAGATTCGGTAAATTAACGGGAGAGGATTTCAAAAAAACAGTATTTATCTGGGAGGAGAAGGTTCTAAAATTGCCTGTTGCCTCTAATTTAACGAAAACCGATATGTTGAAAATTATTACCAAAGCAACGGAGGGTTATATCGGCAGATTGGATGAACTTTTACGAGAGGCAGCGATTAAATCTCTTTCTAGGGGCAAAAAAAGTATTGAAAAGGACATTTTACAGGAGGTAGCAAGAGAATACTCATAATTCGATTCGTCATGGTGAGGTAACGCTTTTAACTGTCATGCTGACGATAGGAAGCATCTCGGAGATTATTCGTTTCACTCAGAATGACAAAGAAAAAAAGGCTCGGAATGACAATAAGGGGAACGATTCAGAATTACATATTTGGTTAAAAGGAGGTAATAAGTTATTCATGTTGAATACTGATATTAAGGCGTGGTTACTACCTGTTCAACCTTTAGAGGGTGAGAGTTTAAGTCACTTTCTGGGAAGGGTAAGAAGAAAAAATTATCTCAGTCCTAATGCTTTAGGTGAATTGGCAGGAATTGGGGGAGTTGTCGCCCGTTGGGAGAAATTTCGTCATAATCCTTTCCCTTCAGATGAGGAGTTAACTGCTTTAGGTAATTTGTTGGGGTTGAGGTTGTTTCAATTAAAGGCGATGTTACCTTCTGAACCGATGAAATTAGAGCCTATCCGCCTTTGTGGGGCTTGTTATGGTGAGTCTCCTCATCATCGCATTGAATGGCAATATAAGTCTCGATGGAAATGTGATCGACATGATTTAAAACTGTTGTGTAAGTGTCCTAACTGTGGTGCTAGGTTTAAGATTCCTTCTCTCTGGGATTTTGGTAAGTGCGATCGATGTGGTTTAACTTTTTTTGAGATGACTTATTGGCAAAAAGGTTTATAATTTTAATAACTAAAATTGCACTTAATGTATTCCGATAACAATGAAATCACAACCGTACGAAAGAGTTATTTATGATAAAAACCCCTTGATAGAGGTAATTTGTCAAGTACGATTTCCTACGGTGTTAAGAATAGCTAATCAAGGTGCATTTGAGTTTCAGGAGAAAATCCAGTCAGATTATCCTTTTTGCCAAAAATTGGAATCATCTTCTAATAACATTTGTAATTTTATATTCCGTTCGGAAAATTCCAAGTGGCAAGTTTCCTTAACTGAAAACACTTTAGCTTTATCGACTTTGGAATATGAAAAGTATGAAGACTTTAGAGAAAAATTTGTTGATTTGACAAAATTACTAGAGACAACTTACACTATTCCTTTTTATGTAAGAGTCGGTTTAAGGTATCGAGATTTAATTCTTAGATCTGAATTAAATATTCAAGATGAACCTTGGTTAGAGTTGATCGATGAGTCTCTTATACTTGAATTGAAAAACCCTTACTTATCTGACAAAATAGAATCTATTAATAAAAGTATAGAGATAAAAATTGATTCTTCTGCAAAACTCCGATTCAATCATGGTATTGTGACAGCACAAGATCCTGAACAAATGAAAGAGGAAGAAGAAGCATATCTTCTTGATTATGATTTTTATGTCGAAGGGAAGGTAAGTAAAAATGAAGTATTTAACAGAATCGATCAGTTTAAAGAAGAAGCAGGAACAAGATTCCGATACAGCATCACGCAAAAGTTACATGATGCCATGTCCCCACGCCCGATATAAAAAAGCTGTTCCAACTGATATGGCAAGTGATTGGGTGCGTGATGTTACTAAGCTAAAATCCTATGATCATTCTTTAACGAGAAGAAAAAATCAGTTTTTGCACAGTTCTTCTAAACTAAAATCAGAACAAGACATACAAACTACTGAAACAATCATCAATATACGCCATTACTATGATAGTAATTTAATTACTATCCATGACCCTAGCGATTTAATTAATATAAATGATCTCTTAACTGAAGAAGATAAATCTTTAATTAATCACAGGGTTTTAGACACAGCAAATCAGTTAATAAACAAAATATATTCTATTGCTAAAAATAGCGGTTTTTGGTGGGATGAACCTTTAGTTAATGTTACTGAGGATCAAGAAATTGTATTGGAATGGTGGAATAACACTAAAAAAATTACTATTTATATCAGTGACAAAACAATTGATTATATCAAAGTTTGGGGTGCTGATATGGATAATGAAATGGAAGATGACTCAATTGATTTACATGATGATTTTACTCCTCTTTGGAGTTGGATAAATAAAATATAAATGATTATAAAAAATTAAGTAAATGACAATGGATCATGTTGAAGATGATGAAATTTTATATCGGCGAGTGCCTTCTCAAGAAAAATACTACAAAATCGACAGCAATGATCCAAATACAATTAGGGTATCATCTCAAGCATTCACAGACAGGAATCAACGTCCTTCAGTAGATAGAGCAAGTCTATGTAATCATAAACCTCAATACTCTCAACAAGAATCTACAGATGGAGTTGTTAGTCTTGTTACAAATCAAGTTCGACAAATTGATAGTATTATTCAAAATGATCAAAAAGGGAAAGAGGAGTTTAAGTATAAGATTGACGTTTTACCTCGCCCTTTAGATGAAAATAAAGCCCATGCACAAATTGAACCAAGTCCAGAATACAGAAATCAAAAACCTTTTAGAAAATTATTAGAACGTTTAGCATATTTGGCTAATGAGCGAGGGTGGGAAATAAAACCTCAAATAGATAATTCATCTTAAAAAATGTCATGCTGACGATAGGAAGCATCTAGGGAGATTCTTGGTTTCACTCAGAATGACAGAAGGGGGAAAATGAATGACAAGGCGGTTAGGTGGTTTTGCGTTTGCTTGTCTTTTTACTTTTGCTTGATTTTTCGGTTAAGGTTTTCTCCTCTCTAATCCTCTCTAATAATACTTCTGCTGATTCATCGTTGGGATCTTGCGGTACTAATTCCCCTCGAAAGGCTTTGGCTAAGATTGATTGAGTTAGTTTATCGGTGTAGGCTTTGGCGTTCAAGTATCTTTGTTCGATTAGGTCACATTTTTTGAATAATGCTTCTACTCTTTTCACAATCTCTTTTTGTTCTTCAAGAGGGGGTAAACTGATAGGAGTATTCATTACAACTTGTTGATTTATTTTAGGCATATTACCTGCTGTACCAGTTGCATTATCTCGAAAATATTGTCTAGTTTGTATGTTTGATAGTGCATAGTAAATGAAACGATAATCGGCTATGTCTTCTCTAACTTGAATTTTCATCATTAAGTCAGGATAAATAAACTGATGAGGTAATCCTTCATAAATAGCTGATACCCCTACATACTCAATGGTATTACCTCTTTGAATCAGAATATCTTTAGGATTGAGCCAGACATAAGAATCTAAATCAATTTCTTGATCTAAATATTTGAAATATTCTCCCTTAAATTTCCCCGATGTTGTGGCGGTTAAAGTGATGATTTTCGTTTTCGTTTCATAATCAACTAAATCAACTAATTTAGCTGAAAATCCATTTCTAGGTTTAGTTTTGATTATATCAATAAGAATTTCATCTTTCCATTCTGGGTTGTCTGGATGTGATTTTCTCCAATCGGCAGTTAAACGCCCTGAACAAGCGGAAGCTAAGACGGATTGACGGAATCTTTTAAGGATGGTTGGTATTCGGGAAAGTCGATCGCAACTCTCATTCACCTTTGCTAACAACTTCTCTAACTTTGCAACTATTCGCTTTTGTTCATTTAAAGGGGGTACTAGAATAGACATCTCTTGTAAATGAGACGGTCCATAATTAAAAATGGCACTTCCTGTTTTAGATGAATCTATTTGTTGAAAGAAATGTTGTGATTGTAGATAGTATTTTAAATAGCTCTGTAATAGATAATCTTCGTATTTAGAACGAAATCTAATCACGCTGGTATTTAACATTACAGGTAAATCTTGCTTTCTAATAACGGCGATTTTACCTATTGTTCCAGAACTAGAAACAACTATATCATTCTCATTTAGCAAAAAGTGTTCGTATCGATTAGTAAACTCTTTTTCATCAACAAATCTACATTTACTTTTATTAATAAATCCATCTTCAAAAGTTCTTATATTTAAGAAAGGAATACCTTGCTCGGCAAATTGCTTTTTTCTTAAGCCAGGTCCTTCTTGAAAATAAACACAGTCAGGTAAAGGTAATATTATCCATCCTTGAGGTAACTTATCATCTACTTTTAAATCTTCTATTTTCATTTACAAAATCTCCTATACTTCAACCGTGACTTTTAAATTACTTGGCTTAGGTAAAGGTTTATTTCTGGCTTGATAGTCTTCTATCAATAACTCTAAAACTTCTTGACCATTTTTTAAGGCTTCCTCATAACTATTCCCGTGAGTATGAGCATAAGGACCAAATTCGGGTAAACTAACGATATATTTTTGATCCTCGTTTGACCATTGGATAAGAATACTATATTGACAATTCATTGATTTACTCCTGTATATTTTCTAAATCTTTGAGGGCATTTTTAACGTCTTTTTCTTGATAGCGATCGGCATCAGCACCATCTTTACCAGAAAGGGTTAAACTATAATCTAAAAGGGCGTGACTCCACACAGTATGACTTCCTTTACCTGAACGATAAGTAAATCCTGCCTTGAGCAACATCGACTTAAGTTCTCTAATTTTTTTCGGCACTTTCGATGAATCCTCCTTTTATTATCTTATTTCGAGCTTTTATTATTGTCATTCCGAGGGTTTTTTCTTTGTCATTCCGAGCTTGTCGAGGAATCTTAGAGAGATGCTTCCTAAACTCAGCATGACAGGTAACTTTTTTGTCATTCTGAGCGACTGCGAAGAATCTTTGGGATGCTTCCTTGCGTCAGCATGACAGTTGAAAGCATAACGTCAGCATGACAAGAGAATTAATCTTCAATCAATTCTAAAATGTCCTTAAGACTGTCAACCACCGCCTCTAACTCGGTAATCGCCTCACTAGCCAAATAATCAGGCTCTGGTAAATCGTCCGCATCCTCTAAACTTTCGTCTTTAAGCCAAGTAATATCGAGCTTATAATCCCTAGCCTTAATCTCATCCAGAGAAAAGCATCTAAACCGCCCCTCAATGCCTAAATCCTTCCGTTTTGCCCTACCATTGGGATCATCTCCATAACACTGCTCAAACTCCTCAAAATGAGCCTTAGTTAACGGGCGTTCCTTTTTGGTTACACTTGGTACATTTGAACGAGCATCGAAGATCCAAATATTCTCGGTGGGTAAGCCTTTTTGTAAAAAGATGACATTTGCCTTAACTCCTTGAGAGTAGGGAGTAAAAGTACCCCTCGGCAGTCTTAACACCGTATGCACGTTACAATCTTCCATCAGTATTTTAAACACTTCCCCTGCTTTATCTTCAAATAAACAGTTATCAGGAAGGACGATCGCCGCTCTACCACCTCGCTTTAAAATAGTGAGGATATGCTGAATAAAGTTAAGTTGTTTGTTACTGGTTTCGATGGTAAAATCATCCCTAATGGGTAATTGATTCGCTCCCTTCGTACCAAAAGGCGGATTCGATAAAATACAGTCAAATCGATCGCCACTCTCAGGCTCATAAATAGCATCCCCAAGATAAATAGTCGGCTCTAATCCTTGCAAAAAGAGATTCATCAAAGCCAGACGGCGAGGGCGAGGCACTAAATCTTGTCCGTAATAAGTTTGGGTTTTAATGCGTTTAATCTCCTTTCGATCAAATACTCCCCCCGTTTCATCTAATAACCACTGATAAGCAGAAACCAAGAAACCACCACTACCACAGGCAGGATCGCAAATCTTAAAATCACTACTCACTCTAGGATCGGGCTTCATCAGGCGTACGATCGACTTAATTAAGACTCTAGGAGTGAAATATTGCCCCGCACCCTTTTTGCCTTCACTAGCGGCTTTTTCTAGCAATCCCTCGAAGGCTTCGGCTTTCACATCTACATCTAAAGCAGTCCATTCAATCTCATCAATAATATTAATGACTTTTTTTAGATTGACGGGATTATTAAAGCGAGGTATTGCTTGATTGAAGATGTCACCCAATAACCCTGACTGTTTTTGTAAAGTCCGAATGATGGTGAGATAATGTTCCGTTAATTCTTCTCCAGACTTGGCTTTGAGACTTTTCCAATCGCAATCAGGGGGAACGTCGATCGTCTTTTCATCTGCCATTTTGAGGAATAACAGATAGGTTAGCTGTTCGATATAATCACCATAATCGATTCCATCATGTCGCAGGGTATTGCATAAACCCCATAATTTTCCTACTACATCCATTTTTGTTTTCTCCTATAGGTTTTAAGCCGCAATGGCACTATTCAAATCACGAATAAGACTGTTAAAGTCATCACCAAACACCCTCCTCGCCTTTCCTTTCCCCCCATGCAATTCAAAGATAGGGGCATACTCAAAGTCATCTAAATCGATACTAAGATTCTGGATTAGATGTTGCTTGATATACCCCAACCACTCTAATTGCTCATCAGTAAACTGTTTCCCATCAGTTACAGATGCGATCGCTCTTTCTACTCTTTCTTCTGCGGTATAAACAGGATAAGAGTGATCAAAAGCAGAGCGAATCAAAGAAATAATATCAGCTAAAGCCTTTTGATGGACTAACTTATAAGCTCGTTGTAAGTTATTTTCAGTGAAACGATTTTCTTTCAATTTGCTTCTCAATTCTTCTAATGCCTCTACACCCCAATCTTGAGGACGTTGGCGTAATATTTGTAAGGCTTCAATCTCCTCTGTATTTTTCTCCACAAACCGATAAAAAGCAGTTAAGTAATCTTCAGGCTTTTGTCCCTGTACTACCACTTCTGAAGTAACGGTATCTTCAACCTCCTCAGCGATTAAAAAAGTAGCCCGACGACGGGCATAGTTCTCCAGAAGTTCTATAAATTCTTGATTTTGTAACAATGAATCTGCATCTTGTGGCTCTTTTCCACATAGTTCTTGAAAATATCGAGCTAAACCTTTGATGCTGGTAGCAGGTATATGAACTCGCAGATGTTCTCTGTCTTCATCGGAAATACTCCGATCAATTCTTTGTAATCGTCGATTTAACATATCCAGATGAATTTCTACATCGACATCATAGAAGATATTACTCATTATTTGAAAAAGGGGCATAGCCTGTTGACGGGGAGGCACAAAGCGAAAATCAGTAGTATCCGCAAAATATTCCACTAAAGAGCCATTAAAACAATCAAACACTTTAAAATGAGTTTTATTTATGTCTTGACAAAGCCTTGTACCTCTTCCCAACATCTGCACCCAGAGAATACGAGACTTCACAAATCGCATAAATACCACAAATTCAATGGCAGGTATATCGATACCCGTAGTTAATAAGTCCACCGTAACGGCAATGGCTGGATTGGGGCGATTACGAAACTCCCTGATTTTTTGTAAGGGGCGATCGACTTTCCCTGTTATCTTTTGGACAAAATCATCCCCCCTGTTAAATACTTCCTTACAGATAGATACCACCTGATCCGCATGGGAGATATATTCTAAATCATTACAAGCAAATATTAATATTTTTGGAAAACGCCCTGTTTCCTGTTCATGTTGCTCTGCATATTTAGCAATCTCCTGAATAATTTTTCGGGTGCGATCAGGTACTGCTATCTTACGTTCTATATCAGTTGTGTTAAATTCTCTTTCATCCTCTAATTGATCATAGAACTTCTCTCCTGTTTCTCGATCTACTCTGGTAACTACTTCCCCTTGTCGGAGGAAAGTTCCATTAATTGTTACGTCTGAGTTAATATTAACTTGTTCATAGTCCACTAAATAACCATCTGCGATCGCTTGTTCCGTGCTATAACGAAAAACAACTTCTCGAAAGAGATTAAGAGTATGAATGGCAGGAGTAGCGGTTAAGCCAATCTTTATAGCATCAAAATGCTCCAATACCCTACGCCAATAACCATTTTCACTGGTTGTATAACCTCGATGACATTCATCAGAAATGATTAAATCAAAAGCATGAATGGGAATGGGCAATTGTTCTACGTCATCTTCACTCTCTTCATCCCCTCTCTCTTCCATTTCCTCAGAAGAAGAATTACCAAATAGATTAAGTTTCATTCTGTGAATCGTTGATACATACACAAAGGTATGAATCTCTGAAGGTTCAGTTAAATATTTATTGGGCAATACTTTAGAATTAAACTTTTCGTTTTCCCCGAAGTCTTCTTGTTTGAATTGTTGACTATAAACTTCGTATTCTTGATCAAACTTCTTGCCATTGGGAGTAGAAAAGGACGCAAAGGCTCTTACTGCTTGTGCCGCTAATGCTCTGCGATCAACTAAAAACAATACTCGTTTCACCCTTTTAGAAACCAACAGACGATAAATAGAAGAAACGATCGTAAAGGTTTTACCTGTACCCGTTGCCATTGCCATCAGTAACTCTCGCTTACCTTCTCTTATGGCTTTCTCTATAGATGCGATCTCCTCTACTTGGTATGGTCTTAAATATTGATTTTCTTCAATGGGATTATTAGTCAACCAATAATTACTTATCCCTTCATTGCGATTCAACAACTCGAATAATCCTGAAGGAGTATGAAAAGAAGAAATGGAACGGGTTAAATTATATTTTTGTCTAACATCAAGGAAATATATTGACTCTCCATTAGTGGAATAAAGAAACGGAACTCGATACCCTCGCCAATCACCAACACCATTAAACGCTCCTCTTGAATAGCGTTTTGCCTGTTCCATCGCCGACAGAGGATCGATTGATATTTTTTTTGCTTCAATTATTCCCACTAAAAGCCCATTAACGATTAATACATAATCGGCTTTACCAGTGGCTAAAGGATACTCTTCGATCCAATAACCATTTAACTCAGCAATTTCCAAGTCATTATGATATTTAAGTCCTCTCCAACCTAATTGTTCTAATATATTATCGATCCTTAACTCTCTAGTTATTTGTTCCGACTCTGTTGAATTTTTTTTGTTATTATCTCGTATTTTTAAATCTTTCAACTTTGCCTCTAGTTCTCCACAAATATCATCTAATAGCAAAGGAATAAAAGTGTGCCCAGAAGTGACATTATCCTTTATGCTCTCTACATCAAATTCTACAACATTTATGGTTTCATCATCTGAACCCAACACAATTAGGTAACGGTTATTGATATTGATTTGTTCAGAAAAGTATAGATTCTGCTCTCGCAGATTATTTAGCACACCACACGCCTTTTGATAGTCTAAACCAGTATCCAATAGTTTTTTCATCACCATCACAGCAATCAGATCCCCTTTCTCATAGAGAACGCTTTTGCCTTTTCCTTGAGCATCGATCGTGGGAACAATCACTTTCTGTTCACGCCAATATTGCAACTGTCTTAGGCTACATCCAGTTATTTTTGATACCTGTTTAGTGGTTAAGTACGTCAATGTCTTTTCTTTCACCAGTCTTATGAAAGTCCAACTATTATTCTAAATCATCTTGAGACATCCAAAATAAACCATCAAAAAAACTTTTATGTTTTACCATTGACAAATAACAACATAAATGTGTTAATATTTTATCTAGTTATTATCTCTAAAATTATCCCTATGAGTATAGTTACTATTCATTGCCGATTAATTGCCCCAGAATCTTGCCGTCATCAGATTTGGGATGTAATGGCGTTGAAAAATACTCCTATGATTAATGAGATATTGAAACGCTTATCCAATCACGAAGAACTGGAAAACTGGTATCAAACGGGGAGACTACCAAACGGTTTAGTCGCAAAAATTTGTAATGAATTAAAAAATCAACCACCTTTTGATAATCAACCAAGCCGATTTTATCTGAGCGTTACCAACTTTGTTGAATACATCTACAAATCATATTTAAGAACTCAGAGACAATTACGTTTTAGATTGCAAGGGCAACAGCGATGGTACCAAATGCTCAAAAGTGATAGTGAATTCAAACAGGAAGCACAATGTTCTTTAACAGATATAAGAAATAAGGCAGAGAGTTTACTCGCAAAATATAAAAAATATAAAAATGCGGAGAGTCTTAGTCAGAGTCTGTTTGATGCTTATAATCTTGCAGAAGATAAGATTATCAAAGTTGCTATTAGTTATTTATTAAAAAATGGTTGTAAGATTCCCCAGAAAGTAGAAGATATTGAACGCTTCGTTAAACGTCGGCATAAAGTCAAAATCAAAATTGAACGATTAGAAAAAAGAGTTGCGGAATCTAGTCCTCCTTTGGGCAGAGATTTATCCGATGAGAAATGGATCAACATTTTGAATATTGTCTGTCAGTCTGCTCCTCAAACAGATGAACAAGCAAAACAATGGCAGGATCAATTACTTAAACAATCTAAGTCAGTTCCTTATCCTGTTATCTTCAACACTAACGAAGACTTAATATGGAGTAAAAATGAAAAAGGTCGTTTATGCGTTACCTTTAATGGCTTAAGTAAAAAGGGATTAGCTTTTGAAGTTTGTTGCGACCAACGACAATTAAAGTGGTTTGAGAGATTTTATCAAGATCAGCAAGTTAAGCGTCAAGGCAAAAATCAACACTCTAGTGCATTATTCTCCCTCCGTTCGGGGATTTTACTTTGGCGAGAAGGGGAAGGCAAACAAGAACCTTGGACAAAAAATCACTTAGCCCTATTTTGTTCTCTGGAAACTCAGTTTGAAACTATCGAAGGTACAGAACTGATAAAACAACAAAAGGTCGAGGAAGTCTTAAAAACCATTGAAAATATTCGGGATAAGGGAGAGTTAACAAAGACTCAAGAAAATTTTCTCCAGAGGAAACAATCTACTCTTGCTCGTTTAGATAATCCTTTTCCTAGACCAAGTAAACCTTTATATCAAGGGAATCCTTGCATTGTCATTGGAGTTTCTATGGGGATTGAAAAACCTGCCACTATTGCTGTGGTAAATCAATCCACAGGAGAAGTAATTGCCTATAGAAGTTTGAAACAATTATTAGGAGATGATTACAAGTTACTAAATCTTCAACGGTTACACAAACAAAAGCAATCCCATGAAAGACACAAATCTCAAAGAAATGTTTCTTCGAGAAAATGCAATAAAAGTCAGTCTGAATTAGGTCAGTACATTGATCGACTTCTGGCAAAAGAAATAGTTGCGATCGCACTGCAATATAAAGCAGGAATAATAATTGTTCCTAGTTTAAATAACATTCGTGAATCTATCCAAGCAGAACTAACAGCTAAAGCCGAAGCTAAAATACAAGGCTCATTAGAAGCTCAGAAACGTTATCTTAAAAATTATCGCATCAATCTTCATCAATGGAGTTATGGTCGCTTAATTGAAAATATCACACTTCAAGCATCGAAACTTAATATCATCGTCACAGAAGCAAAGCAATCAATTCGAGGCAGTCCCCAAGAAAAAGCGAAAGATTTAGCTTTATCGACCAAAGACTAAATTGAATTATTGAACCTTGACAACTAAATAGATAAGCTAAAACGCATTTTCTTTACAACTATAGACTAGAGATGGCAAGAGGTTTAGACGTTAAAACCGCAGATTAAATGCGGCCTAGCTTAATTAATAAATAATAGCACCGCAGTTCATGTTTCGACCTTTGTGCTGTGTTAAATTCGGGTTAGTTTATCTGTATCATAACAGATGTGCTTTCTGACCCTGGTGACTGTCCACCCTGATGCTGCTTACCTTGCGTAAGGAATAAGGTGTGCTCCCAGCAAAAAGGGGATAGACGTACTATAGTGATGGCACTGAACCACCTCCGATCAAGGAGGAATCTATCCTTGAGACTGTATTATTTTTCGGTCTTGATGGGAAATTTAAAGTTGACCCTTACGCGAACGATAGAAGCTATGTATATCAAGTCTTTTGGGATTTTCTTTTCAGTCCAAAATCATCGTGTCTTGGCTGAAATGAACTTTTACCCAGAGCCTTCCGCAAATAGGCATTCAATTCCTTATATGATAAGGCTTCTGAACCATAGGGGTTTCAATCAATGTTTCCCTCTGGGGTTGATTGAAAGGTCGAAAAGTTAAACAATCTATTAAACGACTAATGCCAGTTTCAATCAATGTTTCCCTCTGGGGTTGATTGAAAGTGAGTATTTGAACATCACTCGAACCTAGTGGCTACCGTTTCAATCAATGTTTCCCTCTGGGGTTGATTGAAAGATTCTAATAATGATCTCTACATTCCACTTAATGTTGTTTCAATCAATGTTTCCCTCTGGGGTTGATTGAAAGTATCCTTAAAAATCTGATCAATTAGTTCATAGGCGTTTCAATCAATGTTTCCCTCTGGGGTTGATTGAAAGATATCATGGCGATCGAAAAAAATGAGGGTGGAAAGTTTCAATCAATGTTTCCCTCTGGGGTTGATTGAAAGCAAGAAAACCCCCTTTCATTACAGGATTTTTATTGTTTCAATCAATGTTTCCCTCTGGGGTTGATTGAAAGCCTATTATTGATCGAGATTATGAGATTTATTCAAGGGGTTTCAATCAATGTTTCCCTCTGGGGTTGATTGAAAGTGTACTAAGCTGCTTCCAAAGAAGTCGAAGGAATCGTATTTCAATTATTTTTTGTCCATGTCATTGATTGCAAAGATTGGTTACGATCGAATAGGGTAAAACAAAAAATCAATGATCGATCGAATCAAAATAAATCCATACAGTATAATAAACCTAGGATAGATTGAAAGAGAGCAGGGTACTCATATTTTATGACGATTATTTTAACGACACTAATTTGTCACTGCTACCTCAACGACAAGAATTTGTCATCACGGCACTTAATTTGGCACAACGACATTAATTTGTCACCGATGACAATTAATTTGGCACTGTACAACAATGGCTCGGGGCGGATTTGAACCGCCGACCTTGGGCTTATGAGTCCCCTGCTCTAACCAACTGAGCTACCAAGCCTTTTGCTTAACGGTTTACCATTATACAATATCTTTTAAAATTTTTCAATATCTTTTAATCCCATTTTGCTAAATATTTTGATAAGGGTGGGTTTAATGTATTAAACCCCTACATTTCATCTGTTAGTTGCTCTCAAGATTTAGAAACTTATCTAAGGCTACAACCATATTGGGAGGCCAACGTCTCACGGTTTTTAGCCAGTCTAAATCTTTATAACGGGTATCAATACCGATCGCCGCAACCCAGTTACTTTCTGCTTCCCCTTGTTTTCCTTTTTCCCATAATACTGCGGTTAATGCCGCTCTCATATCGGCAAACATGGGATATTTGCGCACAAGGTTACGCATTTTAGTTAAGGCTTGATCTTTTTTGCCTAGTTGATACAATACTAAGGATTCATTGGCACTGGCAAAGGCAAAATTAGGAGCTAAATCAAAGGCTTTATGGTAGTATTCTAGGGCAGTTTCCCAGTTTTCTAATCCTGCGTTAGCATTGCCCAAGTTATTATACGCCATGGCATCTTCTGGGTCTAATTCTAATACTTTTTGATAGTCTTTGATCGCACTGTGATATTGTTTTAACCCTTCGTAAGCTGTCCCACGATTCAGGTAAGGATCGGGAGCATCGGGAGCTAGTGTGATAGACTGATTATAGTCTTCGATCGCCTCTTTGAGTTTATTTTGGCTTACCCTAGCATTTCCTCGATTACTCCACACGGCAGGATTGGTGGGAAATTGCTCAACTAATTGAGTCCAATAGATTTCTGCTTGAGGAAAATCACCATTTTCTGTGGCTAAAATGGCTTCTCGTGCGATATTTTCCCCTTGTTGTAGTTGTTCTTCTGTAATGGTAATATTGACGTTATCTTCTGCAAGGAGAGGATTTTGAAATAGGCAAAAAAGACAAACAAGAGCGATGATAAGAGTTTTAATCATAAAAGATTTTGTTAAATAAGAATATATATTACTGGTGATGGATGATAATTTGATTAACCGGGAGGCCATTGCATCGATCGATCGCCTAAAATATGTAAGTGTAAATGATCCACTGTTTGCCCTCCATCGTTACCATTGTTAATAACGACTCGATAACCGTTAGTTAAATTCGCTTCTTGAGCTACTTTTTTAACAGTTAAGAGCAAATGTCCTAATAAGGCTTGATCTTCCATTTGCGCACTATCAATTCTTTCAAGGGGCTTTTTCGGGATAACCAGAATGTGAGTGGGCGCTTGAGGGTTAATGTCTTTAAATGCTAAACATAAATCATCTTCATAGACGATGTTTGCGGGTATTTCTTTGCGAATAATTTTACTAAAAATAGTTTCACTCATAAGTTATTTAAGGATGGGATGATTAATATAATAATGGAGAAGATGATAAATTTTCATGGACTATAAGAAATAACCCATTTCTTTGGGTTACGCTATCGCTAACCCAACCTACTAAATCGGTGCTTTTTCATTCTCAAACATTTCTATTATTAGTCATTAATTTTCGATAACTTAATAGCCAATTTGCGATCGTAGCCCTACGGGTATGACGAGGAGTAAACTCCCCTATTTTATAACCTTTAAACCCTAATTCTTCCTTTAAAAGTTGTTTATTTTCAGGAGGAATAGAGCGAGTTAATTTGACAGTAGGAGGACGATTAGCGATAAAATCTGGAGGGGTTGGATATTCTTCACGCCATGATGTTTCTACTTGAGAATTATCCCATGTTTGAGTAGTAGAATCATAACGATAACCTAAATAATACCAAACTAATTGATTAGCAATTTCATCATCTAATTTTTCTTCGATAATTTGCCAAATTGTTTCGTTATTAAGAGGTGGTAATTTATCTAGCATTTTTGAGAATTAAAAATTAAGAATTAATTGAAAACTCAGATAATTTAATTGATAGATTTTTTTTTAAAACCGTGAAACAGGCATCTTACCTGTATTGTTAAACATTGCCTATATTTTTGGGAAATGTCTGATCAACATTTTAGCATTAATGAAACTTAACTTATATTTTTATTGTTTGTGATTATCATTGAAGATAAAGACTTGTCAAGGTGCATAATAAATGTTGTCACAATATTTACGAGGATTAAAAACAGAAAAATCAAGGTGATTCTTTTAAGTCTTGACAACATATTGAAACTTTCTGAATCAAATAAAAATATGACTAATTTATTAGAACAATTAAAACAATACACGATCGTGGTGGCAGATACAGGCGAAATTCAAGCCATTGAAAATTTTACTCCTAGAGATACCACAACTAATCCCTCACTCATCACGGCGGCGGCACAAATGCCCGAATATCAAGGCATTGTCGATGATACTTTAAAATTAGCTCGACAGGAGTTAGGGGAAGATGCTGATATTGATACAGTGATAAAACTGGCGATTGATTGGTTAGCGGTTGCCTTTGGTAAACAAATCTTAAATATTGTACCGGGTAGGGTTTCTACGGAAGTTGATGCTCGTTTATCCTATGATACCCAAGGTACGATCGAAAAAGCCCATTATTTAATCTCTCAATATGAAAAAGCAGGGATTAATCGAGAGCGGATTTTAATTAAAATTGCCTCTACATGGGAAGGTATCAAAGCCGCCGAGATACTGGAAAAAGAAGGCATCCACTGTAATTTAACTTTACTATTCGGTTTTCATCAAGCCGTAGCCTGTGCCGAAGCAGGAGTGACTCTTATTTCTCCTTTTGTGGGTAGAATCCTCGACTGGTATAAGAAAACCACTGGTAAAGATTATATAGGAGCAGATGATCCGGGGGTGCAATCCGTAACTCAAATTTATAATTACTATAAAAAATTCGGCTATAAAACCGAAGTCATGGGTGCAAGTTTCCGCAACATTGGCGAAATTATTGAGCTAACGGGATGTGATTTGTTGACTATCTCCCCTAAATTATTAGAACAATTAAGTAATACAGAGGGGGAATTAATCCGTAAATTATGCCCTGAGACAGCATTAAAGCTCGATATTGAGCAGATAACAGTCGATAAGACTACTTTTGACAAAATGCACTCAGAAGACGCTATGGCATCGGAAAAACTAGAGGAAGGTATTATCGGATTTACAAAAGCCTTAGAAACCCTTGAGCAACTTTTGGCAAATCGCTTAAAAAGATTAGAAGGAGATAAATCTTTAGCCCATGCCGTTAGTGATATTTTCCATGTCTATGATTTAGACGGAGATGGTTTTATCTCCCGTGAAGAATGGGCTGGTGCTGATGCGGTGTTTGATGCTTTAGATATTAACCATGATGGCAAAATTACTCCTGAAGAAATGGCTTCTGGTTTAGGTGCGATCGTGTATTTAGCACAAGCGACTTAGAAGTTGTCTCATAGTATTTTGATGAAGAGAGGGAAAAGGGAAAAGGGAATAGTGCATATTTCGACTACGCTCAATACAAATCTCGACTACCCTCGATAACCATAGTGAATAGAGTCGCTTTAGCAGACGTTAGCTGTTAGCAATGTAATTTATTACATTGTGGGTTATGGATGAATAGACATTTTCAAAAATACAGGCAAGATGCCTGTTCTACGGTGATAAAATAATAATTTCTGGAGAAGTCTAATGACTAAAACTATTCTTACTTCTTAAGTCCTCATTCCTAATTCCTCATTCCTCATTAATTACCCTTCCCATTTCCAGTTATTCATTTCTGGTTTATCGATACCGTGGGTATGGGCGTAGTTTAAGTTATCGATGATCTCGTTTTTCATGCGTTCTTTTAAGTATGCCGCACGAGAACCAAGTTTGGGAACTCGATCGATCACGTCAATTACAAGGTTAAATCGATCGATCTGATTTTTGATAGCTAATTCAAGGGGAGTGTTAATATTACCTTCCTCTTTATAACCTCTGACATGGAGTCGATCGTTGTTAATATGACGATAAGCGAGTTTGTGAATTAACCAAGGATAGCCGTGGAAATTGAAAATAATCGGTTTATCTTCAGTGAATAAAGTAGTAAAGTCACGACGGGATAAACCGTGAGGATGTTCAGTGTCGTCTTGTAACTTGAAAATATCCACCACGTTGATAAAACGTACTTTCAACTCAGGACATTCACGGCGTAAAATCTGAGTTGCCGCTAAAGATTCTTTAGTAGGCACATCACCGCAACAAGCCATAATTACATCGGGTTCGTCAGGAGAAACGCCCTGATCATCATTACTAGCCCAATCCCAAATACCAACACCTTTCGTACAGTGTTTGACGGCTTCATCAATATTTAGGTACTGCAAGTGTTTTTGTTTGTCTGCCACAATGACGTTAACATAATCCTTACTGCGTAAACAGTGATCAATCACACTCAATAAGCAGTTAGCATCAGGGGGAAAATAAACACGGGTTACATCTGCACTTTTATTGGTCACTAAATCCACAAAACCCGGATCTTGGTGGGAAAAACCATTGTGATCTTGTCTCCATACGGTAGAAGACAAAAGAATGTTTAAAGAGGAAACGGGCGCACGCCAAGGTACATGATTTTTACAAATATCTAACCATTTAGCGTGTTGGTTAAACATGGAATCGATAACATGGGCAAAGGCTTCGTAGGTATGAAATAAGCCATGTCTGCCCGTTAAAAGATAGGTTTCTAACCATCCTTCGAGGGTATGTTCGCTCAACATTTCCATTACCCTACCATCAGGGGACAATTCGCCACCGTCTGCATCTTCGGGTAAATAGTCCGCCATCCAAACTTTTTTGGATACTTCGTAAATGGGATTCAAACGATTCGAGGCGGTTTCATCAGGACCAAATACTCGGAAACTGGTCATGTTTTTCGCCATCACATCCCGCAAAAAGATACCCATAACTTTGGTGTTTTCCACTTCCACTGTACCCGGGGAGGGAATTTCTACGGCATATTTAGCATCACGAAAATCAGGCAAGTTTAAATCTTTTCTGAGTAAACCACCATTAGTAATAGGGTTAGAACTCATACGTCGATCGCCTTTCGGTGCTAATGCCTGTAATTCAGGGATTAAACGACCATTTTCGTCGAATAATTCTTCAGGTTTATAGCTTTTCATCCATTCTTCTAAAAGTCTTAGATGTTCGGGATTACTGTGCATTTCTCCCATGGGTACTTGGTGCGATCGCCAAAAACCTTCCATTTTCTTGCCGTCCACATCTTTTGGACCAGTCCAACCTTTAGGAGAACGAAATACTATCATAGGCCAACGAGGACGCTTAGGAACGCCACTTTCACGCGCTTCCATCTGAATCGCCCTAATTTTGCTGACGCACTCCTCAAGGGTGACAGCCATTTTCTGGTGCATTTCTTCGGGGTCTGATCCTTCCACAAAATAAGGTTTATAACCGTAACCGATGAAAAGAGCTTCTAATTCCTCATGGGAAATACGAGAAAGAATGGTAGGGTTAGCAATTTTATAACCGTTTAAGTGCAAAATAGGTAATACCGCACCATCACGAATAGGATTAATAAACTTGTTAGAATGCCAAGAAGTTGCCAAAGGACCAGTTTCCGACTCACCATCTCCCACCATTACCACAGAAATCAGATCAGGATTATCTAAAATTGAACCGTAGGCATGGGATAAGCTATAACCTAACTCCCCTCCTTCGTGGATTGAACCGGGGGTTTCAGGGGTGACGTGACTGCCGATATGCCCAGGGAACGAAAATTGTTTAAAAAATCTACGCATTCCTTCTTCATCAAGGCTTTTATCGGGGTAGATTTCGGAATAAGTACCTTCTAAATATACAGGTCCTAAAATACCGGGCGCACCATGGCCAGGTCCTGCTAAATAGATCATATTCAGATCGTATTTATTAATCAGGCGATTGAGATGTACATAAACAAAACTTAACCCCGGACTCGATCCCCAATGTCCTAAGAGACGATTTTTAACGTGTTCTGGTTTTAAATGCTCTTTGAGTAAGGGATTGTCCTGTAGATAAATCATCCCTACTGCTAAATAATTACAAGCGCGCCAATAGGCGTGAATTTTTTGCAGTTCTTCTGTTGACAGAGTCTCTGTCACAGGTTTAGTGATTGCTTGAACCATAATATTGGTGAATTTTTAAATTTCGCTTTCAGTCTAGCATCAAGTTCTAAAATTTTTCAACTATTTATGAAGTTTAATGGTTAAGAAATTATTAAATTTGTTTTAACAATTTTTTATTCTAATTAATAGAACTTTCTTTTATTAATCTATTTAAAATTTTTCAGAATGTTTAATTTACTAATAAATATGTTTTCAAATTAATTAGATAAGGATAATAAATCTCTTAATTTTGAGAGATATAATTTACATTTTTTAAAGTTAATTAAAATTCTTCAATATTTGATTATCCATAAATATTTATTATGGTTGAGTTCGATCGAGCAATATTTTAACAAGTTATAAAGATCCCAGAAATCTGTATTCCCAACAAAAAATAGAAAATCCATAACCAAGATTTTTACTAATATCTATCTGTTTTTGAATCTCTGAAGATGTCTTAAAATTACCAAAATTCCCTGCATAGATTCCGATGGCTACAGGTATCGATTTCGGTAATTGATGAATCTGAGAAGTCAAGATCGATCGTTCAAATTCTTCGGCATTCGATCGATATATTTGAATTACAACCTCGTCAATATATCCCTGTCTTGCCCACTTTAACCAGTCTTGATTATATTTTTCTTTGGAAAAACTGTAAGGATTAGGAGATAAACTAAAAATCAAATCAGGATTAACCTCCTCAAGACGTTGTTTAACTTTAGCAGTAAGTTTATTCATAGCAGTACTATGATTACCAAATTGACGAGGTACAGACCAATGATCATCAAGTTGTATTCCCGTTAAACCTTGATAACTGGCAACTTCTTCAATCATGCCTAAAATATATTTTTGTACTTCTGGATGTTCAGGGTTAAGCCAGACAAATCCATCAACAACGGTTTCTCCTGAAGCAGTTTTTAATAACCAGTCTGGATTATTTAAGGCAATAGAATCATTGGGCATCAACATTAAACCATACTCTAACCAAGCATATAATTTTAAGCCTTGACGTTGGGCTTCTTTTTCTGATGCTTTTAAAACATCTGTAAATGGTGGTACAACTAACGGGTTACTTTTGATGTGTTTAGAGGGATAAAGTGTGCCTCCAAAACTATAAGTACTAACATAAACATGAGTATAGCCAGATTTAGCTAAATGATAAAAAACATTGTCTAATAAGGTTGTATGATGAAAAAAAGAAGTTGCAATATTTGTTACCCAAACACCTTTAATCTTATCTGATGTTTGAATTTGAGATTTAAAAGAAGGAGCAGGACGTAATATGAAGTAACCGAATAAAATTAAGGTTAATAAAATTAGATTTCTTTTTTTAGACAGAAATTGATTTATATTCATGTTTTCTTTAAATCCCTTTAAATATTCAAAAAGGCTAAAACTTCCTCAAACTCTGACGATCGATCAATCAGAATATTGATCCCAAAGGGTGGAATTTTGACGAATACTGCGAAAGTTACCATTACCGATGATGAGATGATCTAGGATGGGAATACCGACAATTTTGGCACATTCTAATAATTGTTCAGTTAAATTTAAGTCTTCGATCGAAGGTTCAAGATTGCCTGAAGGATGGTTATGAGCAATAATCATATTTGTCGCAGAATGTCTAATCGCCTCCCGAAATAATTCTCGTGGATGGATTAAAGTTTCTGTAGCAATACCGATGGTGATAACTTGAGAGCTGATTAAACTATTTTTCGTATCTAATAACAATACAGCAAAACGTTCTTGAGATTGCCACATTAAATCATGGCTGAAAGCTGCGGCAGCGGCATTGGGGCTATCAATAATAGCTTTTGCGGAAGGGCGAAATTGAAAAGCTCGTTTTCCTAACTCCATTCCTGCTAGTATAGCTGTGGCTTTAGCCGGTCCTACTCCCGAAATGCCCATTAATTCGGTTGGTGAAATTTCTCGCAATACACTAAGGGGATCTCGCTTATTTTCACTCAGTTGATTAAGGATATATTGAGCTAATCCTACGGCGGATAATTTGCCTTTTCCCTGCCCTGTACCCAATAAAATAGCGATTAACTCCGCAGGGGTCAAATTTTTAGCACCTAACTCTAACAATCTTTCTCTAGGACGTTCGCTTAAGGGTAAATCTGCGATTCTGAGATTATAAACCATTGTTTCATTGTCATAAATAATCTTTCTAGTTATTGTAAATGTTTTTATTACACCTTAGACAAATTATTTCTAAACCATGCCGTGATCATGGCAAAATCAGATATTATTTTTAAGGAACATCGTTAACGATCGATCGTCAAACGGTATAACAGGGGAGTACAGATAATTAACATCTAATGTTTTAAAGTATGTCCTAAGATTATCTATAATAATTAGAGCATTTTGCTGAATGTGAGGAACACAAATCAAATAGGAAAAATAACTATGTTTAAATCATTAATATCGACACAACTATCAGTTTTACTTTTAACAACCTTATCAGCCATTTTACCTTTACCATCGGCTCACGGGGTAACTTTTCAGGAAACAGAGGTACAACAATCAGATTTTATTGCGGTGGCACAACCCTACGGTGATGGTAAATATAATTTAATCGTGATCGAGCAAATTCAAGGTAAAAATCAATGCTGGAGCGAAGCTGGAGCGAATCCTGTCAATGTGGATTTACTTTTAGCTAATTTCGATTTTAGTGGTCATTGTCGCCGTAGTACCGATTCTAATGGTTATTCCATTCGTTCTGATGGACAAGACTACGGTTTAGATATTCTCTTAGATTTAGTAGAACAAAATGGTAATTTAATCTTGGTGGGAAATCACCGTAGAAATCCGGGTCAAGCTCCTATTATCATTGGTACGGCTCAAGGTTTAAATGGGCAACCCATGAAAATCAATCTCAATCAGGGGTGGCGCTTTAGTAAAAGAACCTACGAAGGTAAAGTTTTAGGTCATGTTTATTTTAGCTATGATTCCGCTACGGCTCAAACTCCTCTGCCTTTAAATAATAATGAACCAACTCAGACAGAAGCGACTAATCAAGAAGTAAATACTCCTCCTGCTACTTTACCCGAAGAAATTCCTCAAGGTACTATTCAAGAAATCGTATCTCCTGATATTCAATCACAAAAACAAATCGTTAAACCCGTTACTATTAATAGAACGACTCGATCGAACTTAACTCAAACTCGTTGGGATAGACGGTAAGAATGAAGAATTGAGAATGAAGAATGAAGAATTGACAATTTACATTAAATCTCTTTTTCTTTTGAGAGGGGGGAGGGGGAGTAAATTTTCGTTACTGGGGGGAAGATATTTATAGGAATTCGATCGAGATAAGGAAGCCATTTTTTTAGATTTTTCTAACTGTAACCACCGCACAAATACCCCCATGGTGGCAACAAAAACGCCCAAAGATAGTAATGTCCACCGTTCACTAAAACCCCCCAATAGACTATCTGCGATACCAAGGGTAAACAGAAAAGTAGAAACTTTGTCTTGACGATAAATCAATTTTAACCTTCGAGATAATTTGCCCTTCATATACTTTTCTCGCTTTACTACCTACATCCTTATTTTAGCTCAAAATTTCATGACAATAAAAAATCAAAACCTTGATTTTGGTCACTTATTCTCTCTTCCCTCTTCCCTCTTCCCTCTCTTCATCAAAATACTTTTTTTGCCCACCTCTAATTATTTATTGTTCATTGTTTATTTGAATAGGATAATATAGATTTATAAAATTTTGATCTTGAATCCGTGAAAATACGCAGAAGGAGAACTTACTATGTTTAGTTTTTTCGATGGTTTGCTCGGAGGAGGGAGTAACGGTGTGGGGATAGAAATTAATCCCGATAAAATTACTTTAGCTCAACTAGCAAAAAAAGGACAACAATATAAACTTTTAAAATATCACTCGATCGATGTTCCCGACGAAATATTTGAGGAAGGGGTAATAGTCGATTCCCCCGGTTTAGCAGAATTAATTGATCAACTTTTAAAAGAAGCAAAAGTTAAACCGAAACAAATCGCTACGGCTGTACCGATGAAAGAATCGATCATTCGGATTATTCCCATTCCTGCCGAATTAAATGATCAAGAATTGCGTGATATGGTATTAAACCATGAGGCAAGTCTTTATTTACCTTATCCCAGAGAAGAAGTCGATCTGGATTATCAAAAACTAGGTTACTTTGTGGACGATGATGGTATTGAGAAAGTACAAGTTTTATTAGTTGCTACTCGCCGAGAAGTGACGGATTTATACCTAGAGACTTTTCAACAAGCAGGGTTAAAAGTTAATGTGCTAGAAATTAACAGTTTTGCTTTAATTAGAACTATCAAAGAACAGTTAAAACAATTTTCTTCTAGTGAAGCGGTGGTTTTAGTGGATATTGAATTTGATAGTACTGAAATTGCCATCATTGTGGAGGGTGTACCTCAATTTTCCCGTACTATTCCCATTGGTACTTATCAAATGCAAACGGCTTTAGCCCAAGCTATGAATTTACCTACCTCTAAAAATACGGAGTTATTACAAGAAATTACTATTCCCAATAATCCCGAACAAACGACAACTAATACTACCAGTAGTCAAACATGGATTAACCCGGGTATGGATTCTTTGTTAAGGGTTTTAGGGGAATTAGTGGACGAGTTACGTCGATCGGTCAATTTTTATTTGAATCAAAGTGGCGATGTGGAAGTAGTACAACTGCTTTTAGCAGGTCCTGGTTCAGGTTTAGCTCAAATTGACGAGTTTTTTACCAAAAAATTAAGTCTTCCTGCCATGCAAGTTGATCCCGTTTCTGCTTTATCATTAACAGTTAAAGAGGATTTATCACCAATGCAAAGGGCTGGATTAGGTACAGTACTCGGTTTAGGCATGAGGATGAGTTAACTATGTACAATATTGATATTAATTTTCTTAAGGATCGTAAACTTGATGCCGCCAGTGGTAGCACTAAATTTACGAAAGCAACCCCAAAAACTATTCAGTTACCTATTATTATAGGTGCGGGGGTAGCAGTGGCTTTTATTGCCGCCACGGGAGGGGCTTTATTTTTGTTAAATAATCAAAAAACGGCTACTAACAACACGATCGCACAGTTAGATGCTGAAATTCAAAGATTACAAGGTCAAAACGCCCAAGTTCAACAAATAGAAACAGAAATTGGGGGGATAAAAAATGAAATAGCAATTCTGGTAAGTGTTTTTAAACAAATTCGCCCTTGGTCTGCTATGTTAGCGGAAATCAGTAGTGTTACGCCTTCAGGGGTACAAATTCAAGCGGTTAATCAATCGGGCAATAAAAATCTGACTATTAACGGCTATGCTGATTCCTACGATCGAGTTAATGATTTTCTGTTAACCTTAAAAAATTCCCGTTTTCTTGATCCCGAAAAAACTACTTTAGCTACTACCACCTTAACCGCTAATCCGGGTAGTGTGATTTTCGATCGATCGCAAATAGTGGGCAGTGAAACCACAACAACTCCCCAAAACGGTGGCGGAGGAGCATCTATGGATATAGAATTACCCGAAGTGGTCAGTTATACTATTAACACAGAAATTAATGATACATCTTCCGCCGAACTTTTAAATCAACTGAACGCAAGGGGAGCGATCGGGCTGGTATCTCGATTAACCTATTTACAAAGAAAAGGAGCTTTAGATTTAGAACCAGTAGTACAAACTCAACCACCAGCAGAAGGAGGAGCAACTCAATGACAACATCTTTTACCACATCCGATGAATTTGATCCCCAAGACGGTGGTTTTGGAGACAGTAGCGAATATCCCGAAGCCTTTGGTATAACATTTACCCCTAAAATTACAGGTACTGCCATCGGTGTGGGCGGTTTTTTAATTGCCGCTTACTTATTTTGGTCTCAAGCATTGCCTGTGTTGAATGAATTATCGGAACTGAATAACCAAAAACAAGAAAAAGAAGCTCAATTAAGTCAACTTAGTTCCACTCAATTAGAACAAATTATTGTCAACAAGCGTAACGAGTTAGAAGAAACTAAAGACCTTAAAGAAGATGTAATGCAGTTATTCTCATCCCCTGAAACTATAGACACCTTATTATTAGATGTCAATACTTTTAGAAATATTAGTAATGTGAGAATGAATAGCTACGTTCCAGCAGGAGAAATACAAGCAGTCACCGATGATTCATTGGGAACTCTTGCTACTAATAATATTGGTGTAAAAACCTTTAATCTTGACTTAGAAGGAACTTTTACGCAGTTACAACTATTTTTACAAGATTTAGAAAGGCTACAACCTTTATTAGTAGTACAAAACTTGACAACTTCTACAGTTGATCCAGCTCAATATTTATATGAAAATGGTCAATTATTAAGTGTGGGAGAACCAAAACTTAAAACCGCCATTACTTTAACAGCAGTTTTTCCTGATGTACCAAATACAGCACCTCCAACTGCCGAAGGTACGCCTCCTGCTGAAGCCCCTCCTGCTGAGGGTGAACAACCTGCTCAATAAGTTTTTTTAAGAGCTTTATTTATTTTAGTATTTTCAGTTTTCATCCTTTAAAATTTAATTAATTGTGTGTGGGAGTTAAATCAATGATCAAATTTTCTTTTCATCAAATCAAGTTTTTAAGCAGTAGTGCTGTCATTCTTCTTTGTTGGCAATCTTTAGCCTTAGCAAATCCCAGTGTTAATAAAAAATTAACCCTGAAAAAGCCACCGAATTGGATTGCTCAAGCCTTTCCACAAAATCAGGATGTGTTAGTACCTAATCCCACTATTAAAATTAATGGGCAACCTGTGAATAATCAACCAGCACCTCCACCTTTTACTAGAGCGGTAGCTCCACCAGTGGGTGATATGTCCATCTCTAATGTTAACACTCATTTTCCAGTTGTTGACTTAGGAACGAACGCCACAGTTCCCCGTTTAGTGTTAAGAGACGCTCCAGCTACCGAAGTTTTAGCCTTACTTAGTCGAGCCGCAGGATTAAATATTATTTTCACAGATCAAAGTGCCGAAGGACAAACTACAAGCACTGTCTCTTTAGATTTACAGAATGAACCAGTACAAGATGTTTTTAATAATGTATTGATGGTTTCTGGTTTGAGGGCAAATCGTCAAGGTAATACTATCTTTGTCGGTAATAAGTTACCCCCCAGTGTCAAAAATACCATTACTCGTAGTGTGCGCTTAAATCAATACAGTGCGATCGGAGCCGCTAGTTTCCTGAATAGCCAAGGGGCGCAGGGTAACATTGTGGAGGTGGAAATAGCGGATGATGGTAAAAGAACATTTACTGTTAAAAAACTAGAAAGTGAAGAAAAAGATAACGAATTTTTAGTACTCAAAGGCTTGACCGTTCATGCCGATCCTATTCATGATACCGTTACTTTAGTCGGTGAACCTCATTTAATTCAGAAAGCTACAAACTTTTTAACTCAATTAGATATTCGTCGTCGTCAAGTAGCCGTAAACGTTAAAGTCGTTGATGTACAATTAGATCAAAGAGATAGTTTTGGATTAAGTTTCTCTTGGGGGCTTAACGATACTGGAGTTGTACAAAGTGGTGGTATTGGGGTAATTAACTTTGGGACGAATCAACGTAATGTTGATCCTCAACAATGGAGAGTTGATGATAATCAACAATTAGTTCCATTTCCAGATGGTGAAGTAATAGGGATTCCTAATACGGGGCGGATTTCACCCTTTGGTTCTACGGCGAGTCCAGGACAACCGGGTAATAGTGCCGTAGTAATTCCGGGGGGGAACTTTAATGTACCTCAAGCCTTTTTAGCTCAAATTCGTGCCAATATTTCTTCGGGGAATGCTAAAATCTTGACTGATCCTACCCTCGTAGTTCAAGAAGGACAAATTGGTAGTGTTGAATTAGTGGAAAATGTTGTCACCAGTGTTAATACAGAAATCGATCCCTTAAGTAGTGTCAGAACTACCACTCCTGTGATTGAACCTGCTGGTTTAACTTTATCTGTTGCAATTCAGAAAATCGATGATAATGGTTTTATTAATTTAGTGGCAAATCCTACTATTAGCGCACCGGGTAGTGAACAACAATTTGAAAGTGGTCCTGGAGCGGTTAATATTATCAGACCATTAATTGAAAGAAAGGTATCTTCGGGATTAATCCGTTTACGAGATGGTCAAACTTTAATTTTATCAGGTATTATCACGGATCAAGAAAGAACTAATGTTTCTAAAGTTCCTATTTTGGGTGATTTACCAATTATTGGTAGTCTTTTCCGTTCTACCTTTAAGGATAATCGTCGATCGGAAGTTATTGTCATGCTCACTCCCCAAATTCTTGATGATGGTGAGGGCAATAGTGGTTTTGGATATAATTATAGTCCTTCCCGTGAAACTGGTCAGTTTTTGCGAGAGCGTGGTTTAAATGTACCTAGTAATCCCTTTTAAATAATTAGGAATGAGAAATTAGGAATGAGGAATTTTAATTCTCTTTGAGTATAAAGTAAGGCTTTGAGATTGCTTCGTACCTCGCAATGACAAAATTAATATAGAGATTTGAGATTGCTTCGTACCTCGCAATGACAAAATTAATATAGGGCTTTGAGATTGCTTCGTACCTCGTAATGACAAAATTAATATAAGGCTTTGAGATTGCTTCGTACCTCGCAATGACAAAATTAATATAAGGATTTGAGATTGTTTCGTGCCTCGTAATGACATAATTAATATAAGGCTTTGAGATTGCTTTGTACCTCGCAATGACATAATTAATATAAGGATTTGAGATTGCTTCGTACCTCGCAATGACACAGAGAAATTTTTTAATGTACAATAATAGATATTCGGAAAAAATACACATAGGCAAGATGCCTGTGCTACGGTAGTAAAATAAATAAAGATGAAGATTTTAGTTGATTGTGGTTCAATTCGAGATTGTCCTAGTGGTGTTGGATACTATACTTATAACTTGATTAAGAGTTTAAAAGCCTTAGAAAATGACACGGATTACTCTTTTAATATTTATCGACAACCTTCTATGGCTCAATGGTTAAAGGGTAGTCGTCTTCTTCCTGATAGTTTACAAGACATTTCTCCTTTACAATTTTTACCTTTACCTGTCACGGTGAGTAATTTTTTAGGTAAATCCGCAGGGTTGTTTGTACCTAAGTTCGATCGATTTTGGCAAGATGTGGATATAATTCATGGTACGGATCATTATGTTTATCCTTTTTCTGATGGTAAAAAAGTCATGACAATCCATGATTTAACTTTTCTTAAATATCCTTTTTATAGTAATCAAATTGTTAAAACTTATACTCAAAGAATTAAAAAATGTTTGCAATGGACTGATTTAATTATTACTTTTGCTAATAGTACTAAACAAGATATTATGGAGTATTTTGGCGTTAAAAGTGAGAAAATAGTCATTACTTCCGAAGCGAGTAGATATAATAATAACTATTTAAAATCTAAAAATATTGAGTTAATTAAAAGTAAAATTAATTATGATTTTAGCCAACCTTATATCTTATTTGTTAGCACGATCGAACCGAGAAAAAATATTATAAACTTAGTTAAAGCCTTTAATTTACTCAAAAAAAACTATGGTATTAATCATCATTTAATCTTAGTAGGACAAAAAGGCTGGAATTATGAGACAATTTTTGGTGAAATCGAAAACTCTGAATTTAAACAAGATATTCACCATTTAGGCTATTTATCCGATGAAGAAGTAGCCGTTTGTTATCATCTTACAGATGTATTTGTATATCCTTCTTTTTACGAAGGCTTTGGTTTACCCGTCTTAGAAGCCATGACATTAGGTGCTCCTGTGATTACTTCTAACACTTCATCTCTGCCCGAAGTAGCTCAAGATTCGGCTTTGTATATTAATCCAGAAGATTATATTTCCCTTGCCGACACGATTTATCAAGTTATCAGTCAACCTGATTTACGAGAGGATTTAATTATGAAAGGAACGGCTCGATCGAAGTTATACTCATGGGATAGGGTAGCCCAAGAAACCATCAAAGCCTATGAATTAATTACTTGAGTTTGATATAAAACCGATCGACTTAAAACAAATCTGAATGACTGCCCATTCTAGTCAAAAATAAGGTTTCTTCATCATATTTATATATTAAAAGCCAGTCGGGTTGTATATGGCATTCTCTAAAATCGGCATAATTTCCCGAAAGATTATGATCTCTATTTTTCGTTGGTAAAGGTTCTTTTCTGACAAATTTTTCAATAATTTCTACTAATAATTTGATTTCTTTTCCTGATTTTACCGCTTTTTTAAAATCTTTTTTAAATTGGGATGTTCTATGTATTTTAAGCATTTTTAGTTAATCATTCAAATCCTCAAAAAGCTGATCTACAGAATTAAATGTTTCACCAATTTTTTTATTTGTATCATCTATAGCTGAAATTGTAATTTGATTTGGTATTTTCAGGTCAAAAGGCAACCCATTGTGTAATAAAACCTGTGTATAAAAAAGATTTACAGCCTCATCAGGAGTCATACCAATATCAATAAATATTTGTTCAACTTTTGTTTTCAATTCCGCATCAGTTACTGCTTTTATGACTGCATTTTTCGACATTATATTACTCTAAATATCAATAGATTCATTTATCACTTTATCATAAAAATAAATTTAAAGAGCGGAGGAATTGCCTCCTTTTACCTGTGCAATAATCGCAATCCTGACAGTAAAACGGTAGAATATTGATTGATCTATTAGGAAAAAAATTAAAACCTCCCATTCCTTCGGAAGAAGGGTGTCTAAAAAGACAGGGAGGCTAGTTGATAGTTGACTTGTACGGGCTAAAAAATAACCCAAGTTGACAGTTGATATAGTTATTATAACAACCCTATTTAAGCTGTGTCAAAATTAGAGAGTTAAATTTCTTCAGGATTAATTCCCAAAGATTTTAAATATTCTGCTAATTTATCCGCTCGTTGTTTTTCACTGTCAGCGCGTTGTTTTTCCTGTTGGGCTTTTTCATCTCCTGTTAAAAGGATATTACCGTCTCGATCGCACCAACGCAACCAAGTGTATTGTTTATCTTCAAACTTGCCCTCCCAAAGAGTTAAGCCTAAGTCAATATTGGGCATAAAATAATCATCAAGTAAATCATATTGTGTCGCCTTTAATTCATAAACGTATAAAGGTTTTTTCCCAAGACAAAAGAGAGGATCAAAAACTACATAATAGGCGACTCCAGCATCGGCATAATCGATTAATTTACTACCTAATTCATTGCCTACCTTATTGGAGACAATTTCCACTGCTACTTCTGGAGGTTTACCAAAATTCCACAAAAAATATGAGCGATTTTGTTTTTGTGTCCAATCTTCCGGCATACTAACTCTAAAGCTAAGGAGAGTATCAGGCACTAAAGGAGGACGTTTCGCCCCGTAAAATAAACCTATATTAGCAGAGGCTAAAAAAGGAAAATCTCGATCGAGGGAGCTATAAAGAGAATTGGTTAGTAATCTCTGTTGTTTTTCTGAAATTAAATTATCCACAGGGGTATCATCTTCTGTAACAATGTCACTAATATCAGGAATAGACATTTCTTCCCATCCTTCGGGAAGTGATTCTATTTGCGTTATGGGCGAAGCAGGGGATTGTATCATGGCTTAGTTAGAAACCCTAAAAAAGATTCTTGATATATTCAGTCTTTTCGATCTCCAATATAACATAGGAATATTTAATGATTTTTGCTTGTTTCGTAGGGAGGGTTAATAATATCCAATACTATAATCTTCGACAATCTTATTAAGATTATTATAATCATCGTAACGAATGATTGGGAAACGTCCCTGAGAATTTTTGGTAGCGATCGAATAATGAAAATACGGCTGTAAGGTTTCAGTCGGAGCAATAATCAATGATTCATTACCCATTATATCATTTCTTTAATTTATCTTGAATGGACAAAGAAGACCCACACTACAAAGCTAGTTTGAGTAAAGTTACCGAAGGAAGGTGAAGAGAAACAAGACTTTTAGGGATGAGACTTGTATTGAGCTTAGTTAAAATATAAATTTGTACCAATAAATAGGCTATTATTAATAAATATAAAATGGGGCATCACTTTCAGGAAACGATTAAAATAAAATTCGATCGAGACTTATAGTAATTACCTCTGGTTGAGTCAAGGTAAGAGAATCTTCAGAACACAGTTTTTTGATATTCTGATAATAGTTTTTCTGGGGATTTTGATATACTTCTAATAAGTTTTGATTGAGATCAACTAACCACACTTCTTTAATTTTATTTTCTGCATAAATGGGAATTTTAAAGTTTCGATCGTAGTCAATACTGCTATCTGCTACTTCAATTAACAAAAAAATATTTTCGGGAGTAGGATGTTGATTAGCGTAAAAATCATCACGAGGTTTGAGTAAAACTAAATCTGGTTGTGGTTCTGAGTTATCATTAAGTTTAATGGGATCTTGTACCCCAATTATTACTTTTGAACCTAACTTTTCCGCAAATAAGTAATTAATTTTTTTTACACAAGAAGCGTGTCTAAATCCTACGGGTGACATTTCAAAAATTTCTCCATTAATTAACTCAATTAAATAGTCTTCTCTCAACACTCCTGATGCAATTATTTGATGATATTCTTCCAGAGCAAATTTTTTACGAGGTAAAGTTAACATATTCTTTTATTTCTATTTATTTCGATCGAGCAACGCCACCGAAGGTGATCGAGTCATAAGCATAATTATATCAAGTTACCATAATTACTTACAATTAATCGGTAGTTGAAGTTGAGTTCGATCGAGTTATTTTATTTTGTTGATTAACGTAAATTTCCCACATTTGCTCATAAGCCTTTTCCATTTCCCTCGCAAATTGTTTCCCATTCCATAACGGAGATGTTTTTTTCGACTCCCGTAATTTCCAATATACTTTCTTTCTTAATTCCTCATCCTTGCCAAATCTTACTCCCCATTCGATATACTCCTCATCAGTGTAAGCAATACCTTCTTCAATGCCCAAATTTTTCAGAAAAGTATAACCCTGACGGGCGTGGAATTGCTCACCAACCCTAGTAACAAGGGGAATATTTAACCATAAAGCATCAAGAGTTGTCGTTGCACCATTAAAAGGATAAGTGTCTAATACCACATCCCCTAAAGTTAAAATACCTCGATATTCTTCTGTTGGTAAAAATGGTAACACTTTTATTCGATCGGGATTAACCCCCTGTTCGATCGAAATTTGTGTAAATATTTTTTTGACATTTTCCAAACTACATTCATTTGTACCACCAGAAATGAGAAAATAACTATCTGGTACTTGAGCTAAAATCTTCATCTGTAAAGCAATACTATCAGGATGTCTTTTTAATCCCGTTTGTAAACTTAAATATACTATCGCATTTTCAGGAATATCTAAATCTTGACGTTTTATAGATGAAATACCAACTTCAAAGCCATCTACTGCCAGATAAGTATGAGGTAAACGCCATAATTGTTCTCGATAATATTCTTGTGCATTATTTGGTAAAACATGAGGATCAACGATAAAATAATCCAGAGTAGGCAAACCAGTAGAATCTAAACCTAACCAACTAATCTGTATCGGGGCTAGTTTTAAAGCCATAATCATTTGAGTTTTATAATGGGTAAAACTATCTAAATCAATCAGAATATTTATATTATCCTCCTGAATTTGTTTGACTGTTTCCACCCAATCGGAAGAACATTGAATATATTTATCAACATTAGATTTAAACCATTTTTCAGTAATATTATCTTCTTTTTTATCCAACATATAAATATAAACATCAAATTTATCTTTATTCAAATAATTAATTAGATAACGACATAACATTGCTACACAGTGATTATTAAAAGTATGCGCAATGTAAGCTATTCTTATTTTTTCCCATCTCAAAACCTGTCTATCATGTTTTATTAAAGAAGAATATTCTCTATTCAAATAATTTTGTATCGTGGGCATCACCTTTGTCAGTATTTTAGACCTAAATTTAAGCGGATTATCTTTGAAATATAAATAAAACTGACATACCGCAATTAAAGAAGTTTTAAAATCATTATCAATTTTCTCTAAGTCTAAATCATTTAATAAAAAATATAAACTATCAAATAATCCTAAATTTTCAAACCAGTTTCCCGTAGTTAACATTAAATATAATTTTAAGTAATTTCCATGTAAACTATCTTCTTTGTTTTTACCATCTTGAATATATTTATCTGCAAATATTATCGCATTTTCATATTCTTTTACCTCCATATAATACCAAAAAAATTCTTTTATTACCTTTAAATCATTAGAAAAATACTTCAAGCAAAGTTTCAATAAATCAACACTATAGTATAAATATCTTTTTTCATATCCCATGATACGAGCTTTACTAATTATCAATGTCAAAAAGTTTTGATCTTCTTTGACTTTTTCTAGTATCACATCAATTAAATCAATATTAATAAAAAAAGGAAAGTCTAAAATTAATTCACAAAATTGATATAAATTATCTCGATTATCTTTTACATTATTTATATTTTTTAAGGTATCAAGTAAAGATAATTCTTGAATATAATCATTATTTAATATATTTAATTGAATTGCCAGTTTTACAATAAAAGTAAGATTTTGAATATCATGAGGCTTAATTTCTCTAATAACTTGCCTCAACTCATAACTTAATAAAAAATTTTGTTGCTCTAGTTGTCTTTGAGCTTCTATGTTTAAAATATTACTTAATTTTGTCAAAGAATGATTATCTTCTTGGGAGAAAAGAAAAAACCATGTCATTTGTGCTTCTTCTTTTTTTCCACTTAATAAATAAGCTAATCCTAAGTAACAATGATAATCAATATTATCAGGTTCAATTTCGACTTTTATTTCTAAATAATCAACTAATTTATCATAGTCATTCTTCCCTAATAATAACTCTATTTCTTGTTGTGAAATCATAATTTATTTATTTTCCTCCAGATAAATTTGCCACATTTGCTGATATGCTTTTTCCATTTCCCGTGTAAACTGTTTTGCATTCCATAAAGGAGATGTTTTTTTCGATTGCCTTAACTTCCAACTCACTTCCTTTCTTAAATTTTCATCCGTGCCAAATTTTATTCCCCATGAGATATATTCTTCCTCACTCCATGCAATGCCTTCAGTGATACCTGCATTTACCATATAAGTATAACTATTACGAGCGGCAAACTGTTCCCCTACCCTCGTAACGACAGGAATTTCTGCCCATAATGCCTCCAGTGTTGTCGTTGAGCCATTATAAGGATAAGTATCAAGAATAACATCAGCAATTTGTAAATTTGCTCTATGAGTTTTTATCTCAATATCAGAAGGAATAAACCGTAATTTATCACAAGAGACATTCTGTGATTTAGCTATTTCTGTCACTAATTTTTTTAATGCTTCTTCATCTTTGCGTATTTTAGTAAATAAATAGCCATTGGGTACAGCATTTACTATTTTTAATTGAGATGTCAGAATGTCAGGATTAAGTTTTGCGGGGTTTTGTAGATTCATAAAAATAACATCATCGTTACTCAATCCCAAATCTTCTCGGCGACGAGTGGGAGTTGCCATTTCAAAACCATCGATAGCGAGGTAGGTATGGGGGAAACGCCAAATTTTCTCTCGATAATATTTTTCTGCATAGTCAGGTAATACATAAGGATCAGCAATATAATAATCTATGCTGGGTAAACCAGAAGCATCTAAACCAAGCCATGTTATCTGTATGGGTGCAGGTTTTTGACACAACACCAAGTTAGTAACATTAGAAGTTGCACTATCTAAATCAACTAAAATATCAATTTCATCATTGATAATATTCATTACTATATCATTAGCATTTCTTTGTCCTTGAAAAAATTTGGTGACTTTATTTTTAAACCATTTTTCTGTTATTTCGTCTTCATGTCCTTGTACAGAATAAATGTATAATTCAAAAGATTCTCGATTATGATAGTGTAGCAACCATCGACACAAATAACCGACAGAATGACATCTAAAAGTATGTCCAATGTAACCTATTTTTAAAGGTCTATTTTCTTTGTTTTTATGGTGATTAATAACTAACTCATTATCCTTATTATAAAATTGATATAAAGAAGAAACTTCATTGAATAAATTACGATGATAAACTAAATCATCTCTAATATAAAGGGATGTCATTAAAGAGGCGATAAAACCTTGTTTTAAAATGGGTTCGTTAATTGTTGGTTTTTCTTCAATAAATATTAACCAGTTTCTTTGTTGCTCTTTTTCTATGTCACTAGCTTCTTGCCATTTTCCCAACGTCATATACGAAATATGCAAAAGATTACTAGCTAATATTTTTCCCTCAATTTCTGATTTTTTTTCCATTAATTTTTTCAATTCTTTTGCTATTTCTATGGCTTCATTATATTTACTTATATAAGAATAAAATATATGCAAATCACAATATGGATTAATATTATTAGGATGTATTTCTTGGCACATTTCCAGCAAAGTAATAGCGTAAAAAATGTATAGTTTTTCATTGCCCATGGAATAAGCAACATTCCGAATTTTATCAAAAATTAGGTTATTATTATTAGTATAAATTAAACAGCTTTTTGCTAGGCCAATATTTTCAGAAACAGGAAATTTTAAAACTTTATCTAAAGTGTTTGCTAAAAGTTCAATAGAAATAACAGGATGATTTTCTCCTTCTAAAATTTCCGAAATATGCCAATCAGTAATAAAGTTTGATTCAAATTTATCAATAATAACTGACAGTTGTAATAAAGATAATAAATTAACTAGATTATTAGGGTTCATTTCTCTTAAAGCATTACCAATTAACCAGACTAAATCATAATTTTTTTTATGCTCTTGTAAAATAGCTTCAGTAGTGAGAATCTGAGTTAATTCTTCCATCCATAAATTGCATTGTTGCTCATTCCCTTGACTAAAAGGAATAAACCAAGTGGTTTGTGCTTCTGTTTCTTGTTGATTGAGTAAATAAGCTAATCCTAAATACCAATAATAGGTAATTTCATCGGGATTATTTTTGAGCAAATTTTCATAGATATTGATAACTTCTTGATAATTTTGTGTTTCTAAAAATTTAATGGTAGAAGATAGCCAGTTATTCATAAATAATTAGGTTAAATAAAATTTATTACATAAGAATAAATTAGTTAGTTAGGACGGGATTTACACAATGGAAATAATAAGGATATTTTGTCATTGCGAGGTACGAAGTAATCTTAATTAATTAGGTTTTTCATTATTTTTAGTCAGAAATTGAACAAAAATCAATCAGATTTTGCTGGTAAAAGAGGAGTAATATAACTTAAAAGTTCAGGAATATAATTAATCACAACTTGCCAAACTAAATCTAATTTTACTTCATCATAATCATGCACCAAACGATCTCGCATTCCTGCAATTTTTCGCCATTCAATGTGAGGGTGATTTTCTCTAAACTCAGAAGATAATCTTTTTACCACTTCACCAATAATTGTGATTTCATACAAAACAGCAAGATAAGTTTTTTCATCATCAAAAAAATTCTCTTTAGTCATGTTATCAGTTAATCTTAAAATTGTTTCACAAAGATTAGCAATATCAAGTAAATAAGACTGATCGTAATTCATAAATAACTTTTGAGGTGTTTAAAATATTTTGGCGACGTAACCAATTGTGGCTATCAACAATCGATCGTTTTTCAATCAAATCAACTTTACGCTCTGTCAACTTTTCTAATTGATATTGAATATCGACTAAATCCATTAAACTAAGTTGAAATTCAGGCTGAAAAACCACTAAAAAATCCACATCACTATTACTATTAAAATCATCCCTTAAAACTGAACCAAAAAGCGATAATTCTTGAATGTGATTTTGTTCACAAAAATCTTTAATTTTTTGGGGAGTTAAATTGAGTCTTTTCTCTATTTTTTCGTTCATAATCACACCTAAAGTTAATTATCAAAATCTACTCTAATCATATTACCTTCCACAATAATTTTACCTCCTAGTTCATCAATTTGTTTTTTCGCAATTTCCCTAGTTTGCTCATCTCTGGCATTAACAACAATGCTCAACCAAGCCGATGCGGTAATTTTACGGTTATCGGGTTCTGTTTCTAAAAATTTCACTGTGGCTTCTGCTAAAACTGCACTATGCAAACTATTTTCTGTGTTTTCCTGTCTCGCCCAATTGGCACCCATAGTATAAGAATATTTTGCCCCTTCGAGATCATTTAAAAATAATATTTGTAAAATTCCCTTATATAACCATAATTGATAAGCTAGTGTTTGTGTCGGTTTAACTTTATCTAAGGTTTTACTGATTAATTCAGCACTTAATCGGGGTTTTCCTGCAAAAAGAGTGTTAGCAGGTTCGAGAATAAAATGAGATGTAACAAAATAGGGATCACGATTAACGACTATTTGATAATAGTCTGGAATTAAATTATATCCAGTTATATTTCTTGCTTCGGCATTACCGTAATATTGGATGAAATTTAAAAAAGTAATATCTGCGATTAAATTATTAAAGCCTAGAGATGGTATTCTTTTGAAAAAAGAAAGTTGAAGGGAATCTTTCTGTTCTAGTTTTTTATATTCTTCTTCTGAAATTGATTGATCAGTTTTATTAATGAAAGGAATTTGTAGCTTAATAATTCCACTGACTGATATACTAAATATGACAAAGAAAGAAATAATTTTTTGTATGTCAAACATAATCTCTTACAACAGGAATGATAATTAAAGATATTATTATCTTATCCTTTCAAAACCGTTACAATCTGTACCAGAGGATGGTGCTGAAATTTGATTAGCCGCATTTAATGACTGACAAGCTATTAAGTGATAATCTCCGGCATCAAAAAACACTCCCCCAGAGAATCCTTTGGTACCATCATTAAGGGCATCATTATTAACCAACTGTATAGTTGCATAGTCGGAAGTAACATCAAAAATGTACTCATCTATATATTTACTGTTGATATAGATATTCAGAGTTCTAAGAGTATCTTGGGGAGTGCTACTAAGGGCAAAAACACCTTTTTCCCAATGATAGGCTTGTTGATAGCGATTAATTAAACCTATGGCATTCTGAAATTCTATGTTTCTTGACTTTCCCACCTGATTTAAAAAGTTAGGCAATGCTATAGCTGATAAAATTCCTAAGATAATAATCACAACTAATAGCTCAACCAACGTAAATCCTTTGGTACAACGGAGGGAAAGATATAAATATTTATAATTATCTATTTTTTTCATCGTTGATACCTTTAAGTTAAAACACGATATTTAGTATAAAAACCAGACAGAAAAGATCTATCTGGTTTTGTGACATTCATCAAATATTTTTACACTTAAATATTTCTACTTAAGACATTGTGATTAGCGTATTGGTACTCCAGCAGCACAAACAACAGAAGTGGGGTTAGTTACAGTAGGTGCCGCTAGGCCAGTAGCAACTTCGTTACTTTGACAAAGAACTTGACTATAGTTACCATTTTCATGACCGATAGCACCAGAATAAGCTCTAGTACCATCATTAGCAGCGTTGGTATTTGCAGGAGTGAAAACAGCACTAACACCAGAGGATACGGAAATTAGATCAGTACCAGAAGAAGTAATATTGGTGATATATTGGGAGGGAATTTTAAGACCTAAGTTTGCTAAGTTAGGGCTGAAATTTTGACGCTCAAAATGGTAGGATTGTTGAGAACGATTTACTGTACCCACAGCATTTTTGATTTCGGTTTCTCTGGCTTTACCAACTTGGCTTAAAAGGTTAGGTAACGCAACGGCCGCTAATACACCGATAATGATTACTACGACTAAGAGTTCAATTAAAGTAAAACCTTCGTTATTGGCTTTTTTGTTGCGGAGGTAGGCTAAATATTTTAAAGTTACTTCGGGTTTCATAATTCTTTTCTCCTGTGAGAGTTAAGTTTAAATGTTTATTTTTTTCTCTATGCACATCTTACCCTCGATCGATCAAAAACCTATCACCCTATCAAAAATTTTTTTATTTTTCTTATTCCCCCCTTAAGTAAGGGGGGTTAGGGGGGATATTCTTTGCAATGACGGAGAGGGGGTTCGATCGATTTTGAGAGATTGCTTCGTGCCTCGCAATGACGGAATAAGGGAGGTTCGATCGATTTTGTGTCTGTAGGGGTTGAACATTGTTCAACCCAAAATAAAACATCGCCTTTATGATTGAGAGGCTTTTATGACATCCTCAAGGGGTAGATTCAAACGAGTGGCAATTTCTTCTACAGTCATACCTAACTGCCTTAAAAGAGGCACAGTTTCTAGTTTACCTTCCAGTTTACCTTCCAGTTTACCTTCTAGTTTCCCCTGTTGGAGTCCTTGTTGAAGTCCTTGTCTTTCGACTTGTGCCATTTTATCTCGGTATATTTGTCTTAGGCTCATAATTAATGTTTCATCCTCCTGAATTAATCCTTGTTTTTGTCTTTGTTTGGTTTCAAGTTTGTCCAATAATCCATAAACTAATTCTAATATATTCTCTCGATAGGGATTATCGGGTGGTAATGCTTTTAATTCCTCGATAGCTTCCACTTGAATTTTACCTTTACCTAAGATTCTTAACCATAAGGTATTTTTATTCTTCGGTAATTGATGAATGGCAACGATACCAGTGGACAATATTTGAGGGAAAAAATAGACTCCTTTTTCCCAATTTTCTTCTGGGTCTGCTTTTGATTGTGCTAGGATTTCCTGAGAAATAGTGGGAGTGAGAATCCATAAAAAGGGTAACTCAGAATCGGGATTTCCTTCTTTTTTCTCCGCCCTCAGATAATTTCTATGCAATGTTAATAGTTTATTAACACATTCTTTGATTTGGTCTTTACTTACGGCATTGCGATAAACTTCTATAATACAGGTGGACTGGGCTAATTTGCCTAATAATCCTAATGTTTCTGGGGATGTGGGTACGGGTTTTGTGGGAGTAAACATAACATCGATTTCTCTTTTTTCGCTCATCACATCCACCGAGGGGGTGACAATACCATATTCCCGATACAATTCGGGGAGGTATTCTTTGGCAAATTCATCGTGAGGAAACTGAGACATTGTTGAAATGAAATTAGGTTGTTTTATTTTATCCTATCATAAAGATTGCTTCGTACCTCGCAATGACAAGGGAGGGTTCGATCGAGTTATGGAGATTGCTTCGTGCCTCGCAATGACAAAGGAGGTTCGATGGAGATTACTTTGTGCCTCGCAATGACAGGATAGGGAGGTTCGATGGAGATTACTTTGTGCCTCGCAATGACAGGATAGGGAGGTTCGATGGAGATTACTTTGTGCCTCGCAATGACAGGATAGGGAGGTTCGATCGAGTTATGGAGAGATTGCTTCGTGCCTCGCAATGACAGGGGGAATGTTCGATCGATTTTAGCTAAAATTTTCCATCACGAAGAAGCCAAAAAAGAGTAGTAATAAGTCCAGTAATAACAATAATTGCAACTTGTCTCCAGTTTTTTAGTTCTCCAACTTTCTCTGATAAATCCGACATCTTTTCGGCAACTTTATCCGCTTTATCTGTTGCTTTGGTTATTTGCGGTTTCCAATCATCTAATCGTTTATTAACATCGTCAAATCTTTTATTAACGTCATCAAATCTTTTATTGACATCATCAAATCTTTTATTAACACCGTTAAGACTTTCTCTTATTACTGCGACTTCCACTGTTAAATTATTAACTTTCGAGTTAATCTGTTCGTTTTGGATGATGACACGATTCATCATATCCTTTAAATCTTTTAAGTCATTTTCTGTTACTGTATTCATGTTAGAATCTCCACATTGTTAAGTTTGGGAAGCAAAAAAAATTGCTCAATTCTCCTTTAGCTCATATTTTAGAGCAGGTTCGATCGAGATTGCTTCGTTACCTCGCAATGACAAGGGAGGGTTCGATCGAGTTTTGTCTGTAGGGGTTGAACACTTTTCAACCCAAAATAAAGCATCGCCTTTATGATTGAGAGGCTTTAATGACATCCTCAAGAGGTAACTCTAAACGGGTAGCTATTTCTTCTACACTCATGCCTAATTGCCTTAAAAGGGGTACTGTTTCTAGTTTGCCCTCAAGTTTGCCTTGTCTTTCAACTTCAGCCATTTTATCTCGATATAATTGTTTTAAACTCATAATTAATGTTTCATCCTCCTGAATTAATGCTTACCGAGATTTTTTAATTTTTATAGTTTTGACACAATAGATGAAAAATCAGTATTAATTTTATTAATAAAATACGGGCAAGAAGCCCGTTTTATGGTAGAAAAATTATTGAAAAAGTTTAATAAAACAAGCAACTTACTTCTCTAACTAAGTATTTTAGATGTCACTTTATCAGGTACTTGATCTAAATGATCATATTGCCAGTTAAAAAAGCCTACTCCTAAACTCAACGATCGAAGTTCGATTATAAAGTCCTGCATTTCACCTTGAGGTAAATAAGCATTAACTTGATCCCAATTTTTCCAGTCTTCGATCGCATCATAACCTAAAATTTGCCCTCGATGGGTACTAACTAACTGCAATACTTTTGAGGTAAACTCCGAAGGTACAGAAATATCCACTTGTAAAATCGGTTCGAGTAAAATAGGCTCACATTGGGGCAATCCTTCCGTCATGGCAATTCGTGCTGCCTGTTTAAAAGCCTGTTCAGAACTGTCCACAGAATGATATGATCCATCGGTAAGGGTGACGCTGATGTCCACTACAGGATAACCTAAAACTCCCTGTTGTAAATATTCCCTTACTCCCATTTCTACCCCCGGAATGTACTGTTTCGGCACAACACCACCGACAATAGTTTGCCCAAATTGGAAGCCTTCCCCTCTTTCTAAAGGCTTAATATCTAAATATACATCACCGAACGCCCCATGACCACCACTTTGATGTTTATAGCGCCCATGAATAGTTGTACCCTTGCGAATCGTCTCTTTATAAGGAATTTTGGGGTTTTGGGTTAGTAAAGATAAGTTATATTTATTTTTTAATCTTTCTAAGGTGACTTGTAAATGAATTTCTCCTTGTCCCCACAAAATAACTTCATGGGTGTTTTCGTCTTGTTCCCATTTCAAAGAGGGATCTTCATCGAGGATTTTGGCGATCGCACTGGAGATTTTCACTTCATCACGGCGGTTTTCAGCGACTACTGCTTTAGCATACACAGGTTCAAAAATTTGAGCTTGGGGTAAAGATTGAATGGTTTTTGTGGAATCCGTAAGGGTTTCTCCTGTTTTAATGCCTTCAAGTCTGCCTAATGCCACAATTTCTCCAACTTCCGCAGAATTTAAGGATTTTTGTTGACTACCCATTAAACGATACATTCCGCCGACTCTGACACCGTTGAGAGTCATACCATCGGTTAACTTACCCTGCCAAACTCTGACTAAAGACAGTCTTCCACCCTGACTATTATAGTAAGTTTTCAATACTTGAGCGATGGCTGGTTCTTGAGTTAAGCTATTTAAACCTCGTCTTTGGGAAGTGACGCTAGGTTCTGGTGCTTCCTTCGTGAGACAATCTAGTAAAGGGCGCACTCCGTAGTCTTCGGAAGCAATACCAAAAAATACTGGCACAATCAAATCTGCGCCTAATTCCATTTTTAAATCCTTAACAATTTCTTCTTGAGGAGGCTCGATTTCTTCGATTAATTCTTCCAATAAGTGATCATCAAAATCTGCTAAGGTTTCTAACATCTCCTGTCTTGTCTGGGTTTCAATTTCCTTTAAATCGTCGGGAAAAGAGACTAAATCCGCTTGACTACCTTGATGATAATGATAGGCTTGTTCTGTGACTAAATCAATGTAACCGATGATGTCTTGATCTTGTTTGATGGGGTATTGTTGCGGTACAAGAGGACGACTAGAAACATCTTTGATTGCTTTTAGCACATCTAAAAAGGAGTCTTGCGATCGATCCATTTTATTGATATACACTAGATGAGGTATTTGCCAATCATCGAGGAATTTAAACAAGGGTGCGAGGGTTAAAACCTTACTCACAGAAGGCTCACAAACGATAATCGCCATTCCTGCGCCGACTAAAGCGTTATAGGTTTCTTGCATAAATTCCACCGATCCCGGACAATCAAGAAAAGTAAAGTTAATACCCTCATAGTCGGTATAGGCGCTAGTAATTTCGATCGTCATTTTACGGTTTTTGGCTTCGAGGGAAAAATCCCCTACACTGTTACCATCATTGACATTGCCTTTGCGATTAATTGCCCCTGAAACGAATAATAAACTTTCCAATAAAGTAGTTTTTCCACTAGAATAAGGACCTACAATGGCTATATTCCTGATGGATTCACCGTTATTTTGAGTCATAATTGCTACTCCTAATGTAACGTTAATTCTCATGTCTGATGTATCAGCAAATCTTGATTCACAAGAGACTTAAGAGAATCATCTTTATTTTTAAAGTAACTTATTTTCAGCTTTAGGGGGTAGATTATGTAACTTATCTTAATTAGGGGTTGCTGAAAAAGTATTGTGATGAAAGTAGGGAAAAGGGAAAAGTAGATAATTCTTCATTCTTCATTCTTCATTTTTCATTCTTCATTCTTAAAGATTTCCTCTAATCTCCTCAATTACACCATCTCTTAAAATGATTTCCACATTTAATTTTTCTACCAAATTATCCCCTTCTTTTACCTCAAAAAAACTTTCCATTTGTGCTTGAAATACCTCTTGCCCTAATTCTAATAATTGGACTTGTTGCATTTGCTGTAAAAATTGGTTTTTTTGTTGCAACATTTCGCCTTTTTTTTGGTTAACTTGCCCTTGAATATTCTCGATTTGTTGAGGTGCTTGTAAACTACCTTGTTTCCTAATTTCAGCGATGGCACTTTGACCTTGTTGATCTAACTGTATCATTTGTTGGTCAATTTGAGTGATTTGAGCTTGTAATTGTTTTTGGGCTTCATCCTGCCAAGCGGGGGTAACAATTACTTTAACATTTACTGGACGCTTTAAGGTTAATTTTTTTGTCATGATGCAAAAATTTTCTCTTGTTTTAATTTAATTTTTTTATACTTTCAGTATGATAAATTATTCCTTGAAAAAAGTGTTGATAAATTAATTTTCTTTAGAAAAATCATCGGCGTTAATCAATCACCCTCGTTGAAATAAATTTCAACGCTAATAGCTTAAGTCTGCTAAAGCGACTAAGTTTTCATTCCTAATTCCTCATTCCTAATTCCTCATTTCTAATTATTAAAGAAACATAGAGTTAATCATATCCTGATAATGACTTGTTATGACAGGGCGTTTGATTTTTAGGGTTTGAGTCATCATACCATTGTCCATAGAAAAAGGCTCTAAAATGAGCTTAAATGCCCCAATTCGATCGTCTGGGCGGTATCCTGCTCTGTTTTTGACTTCACGGGCTAATTCTTGTTTATAAAGGCTTAAAACCTCTTTAGCGTAAAGATCGGTTTGTTCGATCGAGTCCAAACTCATGGTAACATCAGGAAAGGTTAAACTCAAATTTTGCGAAGTTGCCCATTTTTGCAACGCATCGAGATTCGGTACGATTAATGCTCCTAAGTACTTTTGATCTTGTCCGACTACCATAATTTGATCGATGTAAGGGCTACGCACACAAGCATCCTCAAGGGGTTGCGGTTCAATGTTTTCACCGTTACTTAGTACGATCGTATCCTTTGCCCTGCCCGTGATGACTAAATCATTTTGGGGTGTCACCATGCCTAAATCTCCACTGTCAAACCATCCATCCCTATCAATAGCCTTAGCGGTAGCTTCAGGATTTTTATAGTAACCCTGCATAACTTGAGTGCCTTTGATACATACTAAGCCAATTTTTCCTACAGGTAAGGCTTCTTTGGTTTCCAAGTCGATAATTTTAATTTCTGTTTCGGGGATAGGTTGCCCAGAAGCTCCAACAATATTTCTGTGCATTCTTCTGGCATTGGTGACGGGGGATGTTTCGGTTAAGCCGTAACCCACAATCAGGGGAATACCGACAATTTGAAAGAAATTATCAATATGTTTAGCTAACGAACCACCGCCACTAATCCATGTTTTAACACAACCACCAACGCCATCTCGTATTTTTTGATACACTAATTTATCCCCCAATTTATGGAGGGGTAATAATAATAAGGCGGTAATTTGGGCAGTAATTTTTTCGATCGAAGAAGGGTTAAGATTATCTAGGGTTAAGCCTTGAGCAATTCGGGTAGCGTCCAAATATTTCTGTGACACTGAGAGGAAGAAAGAGACGATTTTTTGTTGAGTTTTACTACCATCTCGAAATTGTTTTTGCACTCCTTCATAAATAGATTCCCATAAACGAGGCACTCCTACCATAAAATGAGGACGAAATTCCTTTAAATCTCCTTTAAAATAGCGAATATTGGTATAAATTAGGGTTGTCCCCCTTGATAGTAAAAAATACTCTGCCGCTCTTTCGTAGGAGTGCCAACTCGGCAAAATACTCAAAATTCGATCGCCGGGTAACGGTTTGATAACGGTTTCCAAATAACGCACCTGATGCAATAGGTTACGATGACTTAACATCACCCCTTTAGGTTGTCCTGTTGTGCCTGATGTGTAAATTAATGTAGCTAAATCATCGATGTTTTGAGATACGGGGGTAAAGGTATTATTTGCCCCTAACTTCATAAATTGCTGAAAATTGTAGATAGGTTGAGCAAATTCCGTTTCTATGGCTTCATCGGAAAGTAAAATAATGGATTTTAAGCTAAATTCCGTCAATTCAGGCTCTAATTTCTTGAGGGTAGCCAAATCTTGAATGACAAGGACAGTGCTATCACTATGTTCTAAAATATATAATAACTCTTTTCGATCGGCTTGGGACGATCGAACTGCGTCCACACACCCATTACGGATTATACCTTGATCTGCTATCAACCAACGAGGGCTATTATCAGCGAATAGGGCGATTTTTTCTCCCGACTCTACCCCCAAAGATTGCAAAGCTGAGGCAAATTGTTTAATATTTCGATCGACTCCTCGATAAGTTAACTCAACTTTGGGTTGACTGTGAGGATCAGACAAGGCGATAATATCTCCAAACTGAGACACTACCAAATCCCACATTTCCCCTAAAGAATTAAGCTCAAAGTATTGATTATTAACTTGATTCATAATGGTACTTGTTAAATATTGTTTTTATATTAATTAAGTCTAATTTCCATTAACAGAGAATAGTTAGACTTGTTGACAGTTTAACAAGTGGATGAGATAAAACAAAAATTTCACACAAATATACTTAGGGTTTGCTGAATAAATCAAAAGGTTATTAAAATCAATGGTTTAGGCACACTATATTCACAAAAAGTGTTAATTTTTGGCAATTTTTACTCAAAAACAGGGCATTTCAAATCCGATTATTCACAATACACCTGTGTATTTGTTGAAGAGATAACGCTTCAAAATCTTGATTTTTCATTCTTTAACCTGACACCTGATACCTGATACCTGATACCTGATACCTACCCTCATCAAAATACTTTTTCAGCACCCCCTACTTAAGGCGACAGGTAAAGGGCTAACACAGATAGCTTTGAACAAACATCTGCCAAAGCTATATCTGATGTGGGATGGGTAACTTTTATCAATTTCCTAGAGTATAAACTCAAACAAAAAGGTGGGTTATTAGCGGCAGAAGGCATCAGAAAAATACAGGCGGATGGAACAGCCGTTTCTCCATCTGGAGGCACTGTAAGATCAAAGGGCGGACGCAAGTCCGTCTTGAGGCATAAGCCTGTGAAAGATGAAGCTAACACTAACCTTGCGGTATAGTGTTGGTAGTTCACATTCTGTAAATGATGATCATTAAAATCAGTTAATTATGATAGACATAAATTATTTTTCTCTAGGGGTTTTACTTTGGTTAGGAAGTTGTGGATTTTTAATTATTTTACGGCGGGATGATAATCAATCGGAGGAGGAGAAAACAACCCCTCAATTCCAAGATATTCTTTCCCCTGATGTCAAAAAAATTGAAGTCTTAGAAACTGAATTAGATATTAAAACCCGTGATTTAATTTGCGCACAGGAAAAAATCCAAGCCCTAGAAACTCAATTACAAACGGTACTCGATCGACTAGAATATAATGAAGATAACTATATAAAATCGCAACAAGAATCAGGCATCAAAGTTAAGAATCTGGAAAACCAGATAGAAACATTAGAAAAAACATGTCAGAGATTAAATCAAGAAATAGAAACTTTGCCTCAACAATTAATTAAAGACTGGCAGAAAAAAACCTTTGAATTATTACACACCTTATTAGCAAATTATCCTACCGCTAAAGTTATGGTGAAACTAAAACCAGACTTACCAGCCAAAAATGTCATTACCTTATTAAAACCATTAGATAAAATTTTACATCACTGGAAGATAGAAATCATTGGTAAACCTTGGGAAAAAGTGCCTTATGATTCTTCCATACATTATAGTGACGAAAACTTAACCCCTCAAGAAATAGTTTACATTCGTTTTGTGGGTTATCGTCAAAAAGATAATATTTTACTACCTGCTAAAGTTAGTCGTACATTACCGGGGCAAAATAAAAAATCCTAATTCCCTATTCCCTCTCTCAATCAGTAAACTTAAATGTGTTCTAGCTTACAATTATAGGTCATCTTCAATCATTGCCTGTATTTTGTTAGTTTTTACTGCTTCCACGAGAAGGTGATAGTCTTCTTCGACTTGATTGGCATAAGCAATAGCAAAATAGATTGTATATTTTAAAATTTTAAAATTAATGGAAATAACCCATAATCTTTGTTGCCTCTTGCCTTTTGCCTTTCACAAAGTAAACATACAATTAATTTGCCCATCTACTTACCTCCTGATACCTACCCTCATCAAAATACTTTTTCAGCAGACCCTATTTATCCCTAAAAGGTACGGAAAACTACACTACCAGAAAACGATCGCTTCCTTCAATATAGATATTAGGACATCAATCACTGAGTATTGACTATTAACAATGATATTTATAGATTGAAAATTATCAATAGTCAAGATTGAGTTTATAGAAAATTATATATAGTAAAAGGAAAAAAAATATATGGGAAAAGTCGTAGGTATAGATTTAGGTACAACTAACTCTTGTGTAGCAGTAATGGAAGGGGGCAAACCCGTTGTTATTGCTAACGCTGAGGGTTTTAGAACTACTCCTTCTGTAGTAGCTTATGCTAAAAATGGCGATCGATTAGTCGGACAAATCGCTAAACGTCAAGGGGTAATGAATCCCGAAAATACCTTCTATTCGGTAAAACGTTTCATCGGTAGAAGATTTGATGAAGTTACCAACGAAACCACAGAGGTATCTTATAAAGTATTAAACGTCAATGGTAATGTTAAAATTGACTGCCCCTCCCAAGGTAAACAATTTGCACCCGAAGAAATTTCCGCTCAAGTATTACGCAAATTAGTCGAAGATGCTAGTAAATATTTAGGGGAAACCGTTACCGAAGCAGTAATTACCGTACCTGCTTATTTTAACGATTCTCAACGTCAAGCTACTAAAGATGCTGGAAAAATTGCGGGGATTGAAGTAAAACGTATTATAAACGAACCTACCGCCGCTTCTTTGGCTTATGGTTTAGATAGAAAAAGTAACGAAACTATCTTAGTATTTGACTTAGGTGGTGGTACATTTGACGTTTCTGTTTTGGAAGTGGGAGACGGTGTATTTGAAGTTTTAGCAACCTCTGGTGATACTCACTTAGGAGGAGATGACTTTGATAAAAAAATTGTGGACTATTTAGCGGAAGATTTCAAAGGCAAAGAAGGCATTGATTTACGCAAAGATAAACAGGCTTTACAACGTCTTACCGAAGCCGCAGAAAAGGCTAAAATTGAACTTTCTAGCGTATCTCAAGCAGAAATTAACTTACCCTTCATCACCGCTACCCAAGATGGACCTAAGCACTTAGAATTAACTTTAACTCGTGCTAAATTTGAGTCTTTATGTTCTGATTTGATCGATCGATGTGCTATTCCTGTACAAAATGCTCTCAAAGATTCTAAACTTACTGCTAGTGACATTGATGAGGTTGTATTGGTCGGTGGTTCAACTCGTATCCCCGCTGTGCAAGAAGTAGTTAAAAAAGTTCTCGGAAAAGACCCTAATCAAACCGTTAACCCCGATGAAGTGGTTGCTGTGGGTGCGGCTATTCAAGGGGGCGTTTTAGCAGGAGAAGTTAAAGATATTCTCTTATTGGATGTAACACCTCTTTCCCTTGGGGTAGAAACCCTCGGCGGTGTAATGACCAAAATCATCCCCAGAAATACCACCATCCCCACCAAAAAATCGGAAACCTTCTCCACTGCGGTGGATGGGCAAAGTAACGTGGAAATCCATGTTTTACAAGGTGAGCGTGAATTTTCTAAGGATAACAAGAGTTTGGGTACTTTCCGTTTAGATGGTATTCCTCCTGCTCCCCGTGGCGTACCTCAAATTGAAGTTATCTTCGATATTGATGCTAACGGTATTTTAAATGTAACTGCTAAGGACAAAGGTACTGGTAAAGAACAATCTATTAGTATCACTGGTGCTTCTACTTTACCTGATAGTGAAGTCGATCGTATGGTGAAAGAAGCAGAAGCAAATGCGGCTGCTGACAAAGAAAAACGGGAGCAAGTAGAGCGTAAAAACCAAGCTGATTCTTTAGTTAACCAAGCTGAAAAACAATTAGGTGAGTTAGGTGATAAAGTATCTTCTGATGATAAAGCCAAAGCAGAAGGCTTAATTAAAGACTTGAAAGATGCTGTTGCACAAGATGACGATGAGAAAATTAAAACTGTGATGCCCGAACTACAACAGGTATTGTACACTATCGGCACTAACATTTATCAGCAATCAGGAGGTGCAACCCCCGGCGGAGATTCTACTGGTGGTGCTGACACTGGCTCAAAAAATGCTGGTGACGATGTCATCGATGCTGAATTTTCTGAATAAGACTCGATAATTTTGAGCTAATAGGAGGGTTGAAGATTGTTCAACCCTTATAATTCCCAAAAATATAGCATTTATTAAAATGATGAGGTACAATTTTGAGAGGAAATTTTTGACTATATAAACATTAATGTAATGCGTCCTTATTCTTTGGATTTAAGACAAAAAATCATCTATGCTCGTGAAAATCAACAATTGTCTATTCGTCTAAACGATTGGTGGGCATATTTTCTCGCCTAGAGAGGATTTGTTCGGATTAAAACTGGTATTTGTGGGAGAATTCTCATCCCTTTGATCGTTGATAACAAAGTTTCAGATTGAGTCAATTAATCTTACTTTTAATTATAGTATTAATTACGCTAATTATTATTTTTGAGAGTAGATTGTAACACGAAAGTCGCTAACATAATCAACCTCCTCAACGAATTAGACTTTGTCACTACTTTTTTGACTCAAATCCTTATATATTAAACATTTGAAGTTATTTTTCACTCTTTGACTTTTTCAAATAAGCGAACAATGAGATACGAGTTTTTGGCTAGGTTGAAAAAATATCAAGTAACTGTCTCAGGGGTTAAGGTTTATATTAATGGTACTAATTGGTTAGAATTGACGGTGGATGAGAATTTAACTCTTGATGGTGACAAAATCGAGGAAGCTATTAATTACTTGCGATCTTTTCTGAGTGATGGTGAGGTTGAAATCGATGCACCACAGCTTCATTTTCCTACTGGACAACTTTTGTTAGATTGGGTAGCAGAAGTTAGAACACAAATTAATTCTTATGAAGTTGAGCAATAAAATTATAAATTAGACTTCTTGCAGAAGTCAAGGAAGAGGGAAAAGTGAGAAGAATTGATTAAAATATTTATCAAATGGATGTTAAGTGATTTTTCACTAAGTCCAATTACTGTTTCCGCTTTTTTAGCATTGTTATTAAAATTGCTTAATATGTTGCTAAAGTTTTATATAATTGGAACAAACAACCACTAATAAAAATACTATTAAAGATATTATTTTCATATTTTAAAATCCTCTATTTATGGAGGTTTAATGGGTAAATTATCTATAATTTTAATAATAAATATTGTGACATTTTATAAAGATGAATACTAAAACGTTTGCTTTAACAATAGAAAATGGAAGGTTAATTATTCCTTCAGAAATAGAAAATTATTTGATTAATTGTTCTGATAATATTGAAGTGTCTCTAACTATTAAATCAGAATCTAATTTGGCTAATACTTGGGCTGATTGGTTTGAAGAAGTAGAAAAAATTGAACCAATAAATAACAATAATAAATCTAATAAATACGAAGATTTATTAATTGATAAATATAAAAAACAGGGCTTAGATTTATGATTTTATGTGATACAGCTCCTTTATTTTGCCTAGTAGATAAATCTCAACCACGTCATTTAGCCGTTAAAAACTTTATTAAAAATAATCCTTCTACTCTAATAACAACTTGGTCATGTTTTACCGAAGCTATGTATTTAAGTTTACAAAGAGGTGGATGGATAATGCAAAATAAATTAAGTCAATTATTATTACAAAAATTATTGGTTTTACACTCTATTGAAATAGATGATTATCCTCGTTTATTTCAATTAATGGATAAATACAAAGATCGCCCTATGGATTTAGCTGATGGAACTTTGGTTGTCACGGCAGAAAATTTAAAGCTATCAACTATTTTAACTTTTGATTCTGATTTTTTCTTTTATTTAATAAATGATAAAAATAGTTTTAATGTGATTAATTTAGTTTAAATGCTTTAGGAATTAAGATTAAATAAAATAGAAAAGTTTGCGATAAGAGATTGCTTCGTGCCTCGCAATGACAATGCGATTTAAATAAATTATTGAATTTTTATTCCTTATTGTTTATATATTTTTTATTCATGAAACAAAATTTAAAAACTCTTGGATTTGGTTTTATTCCTCATCAATCAGAACATCATTTTTTAGTTAATATTCCTCGTAATAAAAAAGATAATATTACTATTTCTGAGCATTTAATTTGGGATGAAAATACTGCAAGAAAAGAATTGAGTCTGGCTTTAGGGCAAGAAGATCATAAATTACGGGTTATTTTATCACGTCTTAAATGGGATGCGATCTCCCCAGAAGTGCAAGTTTATTTTAATCAACGATTACGGGAAAATCAATTAAAATCTAGTCAGTGGAAAATGGGGGAAAATTATCTATCTCGTTTATTAGGAAAAGAGTTAGTATTATTATGTTGGTCGATCGAGGATGCAGATCCTAATTTAATCCCTGTAGCCATCAAAAATTGGCTAGGATTAAAGCCTGAAGAGCGTTGGTGGCTTTTTACCATGACAAATGCGGCAACAGGACACGCTATTACAGGACGTAATAAAGGATGGCGTAAAGCAATACGTTATGCCTTAACCGAAAACCCCATATCAGGTTACATTCCTCAAATAGAATCGATCGAGATGCCTTTATTTAATTTATAAATTCAAAAATTTATTATAATTTATTGTTTTCATCAATGAGAAATCACTGTTTTAAACACATTTTTTTAGAAGAAAAACTTTATCAATATATTTATAGAGAACAACAATATAATTTTATTGAAAAATTAGTAGAAAAGATTGAAGTATTTTATCTAAATTCATTAAAGAGAGGAAAATCATACTCAAATATTATTCGTTCAGTTCAAGGAAAAAATATCTATAAAATACGTTATTCACCATCAGAACGTCTCCCATTTAAAATATATGAAAATGATGATTTAGAATTATGTTTAATATTAGGAAATATTCAAAATCATGAAGAAGGGATAAAATTACATCAGCGAGAATATAAATTTACAGAATCTCAAGAACTAATCGAAAATGATTTAACAAATACAGAAGATATATTTCTTAGTCCTTATGAATATGAATTTTCTTATATTGGCAGAATTTGGAGTCAAGAAGAAGAACAACGTTTACAGCAAAATGTCAAAGCAGAATTATTAAGGGTATTAAACAAAGCACAACAAAGTTTTTTAGAACAATCAGGTCCGATTTTGCTTAGAGGCACAGCAGGAAGTGGCAAAACTACTGTTAGTATTTATCGACTACTAAAATCCTCAACAATTAATAAAATCTATGTCACTTACACTTCGGGATTAAAAGAATATGCAAAACAAATATTTAACTCTCTTACTGTTGGTTTAGAACTTAATCCCATTGAATTTATAACTGTGGAAGAACTATTACTAAGTATAATTGCTGGTAGTCATAGTTTTACCCCTTCACAAAAAATGACTTTTGAAATTTTTAAGTCTTTATCTTTTATCGAAAAAGCTGTACAACAACATAAAATTGAACCTTATATTATCTGGGAAGAAATTAGAGGAGTATTAAAACAATGCTCTAAAAACGGGAGCATCCCATTTTGGCAAAAGATAAATAATAACAAACTGTATATCTCTAAAATTTTTTCAAAGTTCCATTGAGAATTAATTGATCATCATCAATTTACTTTGTTGAATTTTGACCGTAGAA